>JAJYGM010000064.1 GCA_021785095.1 Actinomycetes bacterium | reverse complement strand
CCGGCCCCGCCGGCGCGGACCCGAGCACGACTGCGCCTTCGGATGTCGGGATCGTCCTCAGCGCCAAGTCGGTCGGCGGGTTGCCCACCCCGGCGATCGCCGTCACGGCTTCTGCTCCCTCCTGGCAGGGAGACCGGATCCTCATCCCCATGACCTGGACGCCGATCATGGTCGACACCGCGTTCCCCCGCCTCGAAGGTGACCTGGCGCTCTCGGATCTCGGGGAATCCACGAGCCGCCTCTCGCTGTCTGCGCGCTACCGCGCGCCGCTCAGGCCGTACGGCTCGGCGTTCGATCGTTTCGCCATGCATCAGATCGCCGAATCGACGATGCGACGCTTCCTGCTCGATGTCGAAGAGGCCGTTTGCTAGTGGTCGCTGTGGTGCTCTCGCTCGGAGATGCGTGCAGCGAAGGCGGCAGCCTCGGTACGACGTGACATGCCGAGCTTGGTGAGCAGGTTGGAAACGTAGTTCTTGACCGTCTTCTCCGCGAGGAACAGGCGCTCGGCGATCTGCCGGTTCGTGAGCCCTTCAGCCAGCAGATCGAGGATGCGCCGCTCCTGGTCGGACAACCGGGACAAGCGCTCGTCCTGCTTCGGACCCGAGCGGAGGCGCTCGAGCACCCGGTGGGTGAGCGCCGGGTCGATGAGGGACTCGCCACGCCCCACACGCTGGATAGCGGTGACGAGGTCGTTACCTCGGATCTGCTTCAGCATGTACCCCGACGCCCCACCCATGATGGCGGCGAAGAGCGCCTCGTCGTCGGCGAACGACGTGAGCATGAGGCAGTGAAGGTCGGGCATCCGGCTCCGCAGCTCGCGGCAGACCTCGACGCCGTCACCGTCGGGAAGCCGCACGTCGAGGACGGCGACGTCCGGACGAAGCGCCGGGACGCGCCGTATCGCCTCGTCGGCGGTACCGGCCTCGCCGACCACCTCGATCTCGCCGGTCGCTTCGAGCAGCCCGCGGAGGCCTGCACGGACGACCTCGTGGTCGTCCAGCAGGAACACCTTCAGCATGCCTTCATCCACCTCCCGCAGACTAACTGGAGACCGCCTTGACCGGAGACCGCCTTGACCGGAGACCGCCTCAACTGGAGACCGGCGGGAGCGATCGGTAGTGGCGACGCCAGATGAGGCGATAGATCCGGGTCCAGCGGGGGATCGACCGGAGTCCGGGGATGAACGGCACCAGCGCGAGCAGCACCGTGAGGCCCATCATGATCGCCCACACCTCGACGTCACCGTTCGACGACGAGTTCATGGGCGGCACCTGGTACCAGAGCGTGTAGAGCCACAGCCAGGCTTGACCGGGATACTGACCGGTCTCGTTCATCATTCCCCATTGATTGCCGAGCAGGTTGCGGGACTGCGCCACGTTGCCCATGTAGGTGC
The DNA here is from genome assembly GCA_021785095.1 of Actinomycetes bacterium. The sequence continues at coordinate 7,655 of JAJYGM010000064.1, read as the reverse complement.
CGTCGGCGATGAAGAGCAGTGGCTTGGTGTAGTCGGTCCCGTAGAGCTGCGGCGTCTTCGTGAGCGCCCCGTCGAGAGCTCCGCTGCGAGCCATACCGAGCAGCGCCGTCATCATCGGTGCGACCGGACCGTACGAGCCGGGAGCCACGTGAAGGGCGCCGTTGAACGTTGCCTTCCCGACCACCTTCTCGTATGCAGACGTCCAGGCGGTCTGCTGCTTGGCCGGCGCAGACTTGTACTGGCGTATGGCGCTCGTGAGCGCAGGCTGGCGCGGCAGCGTCTCGAGGGGGTCGATGACGAAAGCCCGGGAGGTGTCGAGTGGGATGTGCACCCCGATGGCCCGTTCGATCGAGATCGGGCCGAGCTGCTGGCCGGTGCCGGGCGTGTGGTTGTACGGCGCACCGTACGTGGCCGACGCGCTCGTGCCGTCCAGCTCGGTGATCGCGGTCTGCACGAAGTCGACCGGAGCCGCTTTCGACCACGACTGGAGGGTGATCGCAGATTCGTCCGGAGACGAGAAGACGACGGCGAAGACCAGCGCCAGCACCAACACGACGGCGAAACCCACCGTCACTTCCTTCAACAAGTCGTACCGGATGGCCGGACCGTGCCACTCGGCGACGTCACGGTCGGGGTTGAAGCGCTTGCTCACTTCGAGGCCACCTCCTCGGTCGATGTTGCTTCCGCGGCCTCGTCCTTCGTCAGGTCCTCGCGTTCGGTCGTGTCGGACCAGCCAGTCGCCCCACGCGCGGCCAGCGCGAACGGCGGGACGACACCGCGCCGCCGGACGAGGAGCACGTGAATGCCAACGAACACGGCGACGACGAGGGGGAGCAGGACCACGTGCCACAGCAGCATCTGGCCGAAATTGAGGACGTTCCAGAAAGCACCGGCTCCGGTCGCATTGATGCCGTCCTTCGCCTGGGTGCTGATCCACTCCGAGTCGAAGTTCTGCTGCGACAGGTAGCCGGTGAAGGCGGTCGCGATCGAGACGACAAAGGCCAACACGCCGGTGATCCACGTGGCGCGACGCCTGCCCCGCCATGCGGCCATGAAGAACTTGCCCCAGAGGTGGAGGACCATGAAGAAGAAGAAGAGCTCGGTCCCCCAGAGGTGGATGGAGTTCACGAACAGCCCGGCGTTCGACACGTGCCACCAGTTCGCGCCCTCGATGGCCAGAACCATCCCGGACAGCACGACGACACCGAAGGCGGAGAGGGTAAGGGCTCCGAACAGGTAGACGGCCGACTGGACGTAGGCAGGCTGGGAGTCCGGGAGCAGCTTCTCAGGCGGCAGGCGGCGCAGACCGGCGGAGCGGAGGCGCCCGGTCCAGGTGGGGCTCCAGTTCGCGACATCGCTCGATGGCTCCACCTCGGGAGCCGGAGCGCGAACCGCGGTGTCGGCCTTCGTGACGGCGCTCACTTCTTCCTCCCGTGCGGGATGGGGAGGGCGATGGCGAGGACGAAGACGACGAGCATCACACCGATGACGATGAGGTTGGCGACGGAGATCTGGATCCAGTGCCAGTGCACGTAGCTCCCCGGGTGGTCGAGGTTCACGAGCGCGGCAAGCATGTGTTGCACGGCTGTCCCTTTCCCTTTCTGTGTGTTCTCGCAGAGGATGCCAGCAGACGGTTCCGGTTGATAGGGCCGAAGGTCCCTCTTCGGAGTGGCCAAGGGCACCGAGCGCGACGGAGGCGGCACCACTAGCGTGTCCGTCGTGCATGACGCCGAGGGCATGCCGGGCGACGTCCCCGGTGCGCCTGCCTGACCAGGCTTGAGAGGTGTCGTGATGAAGCTCGACCTCATGGTCACAGCGGGCAGCCTCTCGACGATCCAGGAGCTCGCGCGGGACGCTCAGTCGGCCGGTCTCGACGGGCTCGTCATCACCGAGTCAGGCCGCACCGCGTATCTCTCCTCTGCGGCGGCGGCGCTGGCGGCGGATCTCGACATCTTGACCGGCATCGCAGTCGCCTTCCCGCGTAGCCCGATGGTGACGGCGTCAATCGCCTGGGAGCTCGCCGACGCGACGGGTGGCCGGTTCCGGCTCGGGATCGGCACGCAGGTACGGGCGCACATCACGCGTCGTTACGGGGCGGAGTTCGACCCGCCGGGCCCGCGGCTTCGTGAGTACGTGCTGGCGCTACGAGCGATCTTCAAGGCCTTCCGGCGCGAAGCGCCGCTCGAGTTCGACGGGAGGTGGTGGAAGCTCTCCCTCCTCCCGGACCAGTGGTCACCAGGACCGATCGAGGCGCCCGATCCGCCGATCGACGTGGCCGCGGTCAACCCGTGGATGCTCGAGATGGCCGGTGCGGTAGCAGACGGCGTGCACGTCCACCCGCTCAACACGCCGACTTACCTCGATACGACCGTCCTCCCGCACGTGGCAGCCGGAGCACGGGCAGCTGGACGTGACCCCTCTCAGCTCGAGCTGATCGTCCCCTGCTTCACCGCCGCCGGCGACACCGATGAGGAGCAGGCACGATGGCGGGAGCTGGCCCGCTTCCAGATCGCCTTCTACGGCTCAACGCCGAACTACGCCTTCATCTTCGACCAGATCGGCTTCGAGGGCACCACTGCCAAGATCCGCGAGCGACAGAAGTCCGGCGACTTCGCCGGCATGGCGACCGTCATCACCGACGACATCCTCGACCACTTCGTCGTCACCGGAACCTATGACGAGATCGGACCCAAGTTGCGCGACCGATACGAGGGGAAGGCCACCCGGGTCGTCTCCTACCTCGCGGGACTCGCCTGGGCGGAGGACCGGAGCAGCCTCGGGCGCTGGGCACAGGTCGCCCGAGCGATCCGTCACTGAGCTACGGACCCTGGCTTCTCCCACACCGACACGTGCTTGGTGCTGTCGCTCGTGAACGGCTCACGCCGCCAGCCCGACCAGCGCTCTCTCAGTCGCAGGCCGGCAATTCGGGCCATGAGGTCGAGCTCAGCGGGCCACACGTAGCGAAACGGGATCGATCTCGCCTCCCACCTCCCGTCCAGCAGCATCCAGTGATGCGACACGAGCCCCTGGTCGGCGACGTCGAACTCGTCGAAGCCGAGATGTGTGGAGGTGACAGCGAACGCCTTGACGGTCTCGCCCGGTGGCAGGCGCCGGAGCTCGGGCACGTTGACCTCGATGACGAAGAAGCCACCGGGAGCGAGGTGCCGAGCGGCGTTGCGGAAGCACTCGACCTGCTCGTCCTGGCTCGTCAAGTTGCCGATCGTGTTGAAGACGAGGTAGACGACCTTGAAGACGGCGTCGACACGGGTGGAGGCGAAGTCGCCGATGGCGACAGGGATCGTGTCCCCGCCGGGCTTGGACCGAAGCTGAGCGACCATCGACGCCGACAGGTCGATGCCCTGCACGGCGACGCCACGCTCTTGTAGCGGGAGGGCGATACGGCCGGTGCCGACCCCGAGCTCGAGCGCCGAGCCGTCGCCGGCCAGATCCGCGAGGAACTGCACGGTCGCATCGATGGCGCCCGGCTCGAACTCCTCGGATCCGTCCGGGTCGTCGTAATGAGCGGCGACCTCTTCGCCGAAGTAGTCGTCAGGCATGGCCGCTCACTCTGCCACGGGCCCGGAGTCGAGGAGGCGGAGCACCTCGCCGAGATGCGAGACGGACTCGGCGGTGATCGGGAGCACGACGAGGATCACTTCATCGGCCCCGGCGTGCGAGAACGCCTGCAGCGTGCTCGCGATGTCAAGTGGCGTCCCCTCGACCGGGTCGATGCCTGCCGGCACCCGTCGCTCGGTCGAGGCGGCGTCGAGGCGGACGAGGACGCAGGCACTCCGCGCGATCTCGCCCGGCGGTCGACCGGCTCGATCCGCCTCCTCCGAGATGTGGTCGTTCAGCCTGGCGAACCCTTCGGGGGTGTTCCCGAAGTCGTCCCACCAGGTGTTCCAGGCGTCGACATGCGGCAGCGTGGCCGCGAGCATCCGCCGCCCGTTGCTCCCGACCATGAGGCGCGGGCGATGCCGGGGACGAGGAAGCAACACGGCGTCGTCCACGTCGACATAGCGTCCCGCGAACGTCACCCGCTCCCCGGAGAGCAGGCCGCGGATCACCCGGAAGGCCTCTTCGAAGCGGCCGGCACGATCGTCGAACGGGATGCCGAACGCGTCGAACTCCGTGCGGTTCCAACCGGACCCGAGGCCGAGCACAAGCCTCCCTCCACTCACGTCGTCGACGGTCATGGCCATCTTCGCCAACACGGCTGGTGGCCGGAACGCCGTGCACGTCACGAGCGGACCGAGATCGACGCGATCGGTGCAGGCGGCGAGCGCGGCCAGGAGTGTCCAGGCGTCGAGCGGCCCACGCTCGGTGCGACCGTCGCCGCGGTAGAGCAGGTGGTCGCCGACCCAGATCGAATCGAAACCCGCGGCTTCCGCAGTCTCGGCGATGCGCCGGAGCTCGGGCCAGCGGACCTCGCGCTCGACCTCCGGCAGTTGGACCCCTACACGGAGCGGGCGCGGCACTCGGTCAGTGTAGGAACACTCGCCTCAGGCGATCTGCCTCGTCCCTTCCTCCGGTGCGTACCCGGTCTCGCGTGCGCCCCCTATCCGCCCGACGGGCGAGCAAACGACCCCCTAGATTCCGGTACGTGGCAATGAGATCTCTCTGGTCGAATCCGCGTGGTGACGGATGATGCGAGCCGTCGTGCCTCTCCGCCAGCGGCGCTACGACCTGATCTTCATCGCGTTCACCTCTTCTTGCACGCAACAGGGCACACAGGCCCGCCGCAGGCCGTGGGCGTGCCTGCGATAGGCGAGCCCGCACCGGTCGTCGCGCCGCGTTGAAACCGGGGGAGCTGCGCCGGCGCTACGGCTCGACCGCGCTCGTCGTCGGGGCCTCGGAGGGACTCGGAGCAGCCTGGGCGGAGGCGCTCGCCGAGCACGGCCTCGACCTCGTCCTCATAGCGCGTCGACCTCAGGTGCTGGAGGCGTTCGCGGCCGAGCTCCGCAGGCAGCATCCGCAGCTCACCGTCGACGCCCTTGTCGGCGACCTTCGCCATCCCGACTGGCTCCGCCACGGCGCGCAGGCCGGCGTGGGCGGACGGGAGATCGATGTGGTCATCGCCAATGCAGCCGTGTCGCCGGTCGGTCCTTTTGTCACAACGGATCCCGACGCGCTCGAGGCGACCGTCGAGGTGAACGCTCTCGGCACGCTCCGCCTCGCACGTGCCCTCCTCCCGCCCATGGCGGAACGGCGGCGCGGGGCCTTCGTCATCATGAGCTCGCTCGCGGGCCACCAGGGGAGCCCCAACCTGGCCGCCTACGCCGCCACGAAGGCGTACCTCAACACTCTCGGAGAAGGCCTCTGGGCCGAGTTGCGCCCCTTCGGCGTCGACGTGCTTGCCTGTAGCGCAGGGGCAGTCGCGACTCCCGGATACGCCGCCGCAGCCTTGAACCGGGCACCGGGCACACTCGAGCCCGCCGCGGTGGTCGAGGCGGCTCTCGCGGCTCTCGGCCGCGTGCCGCGCGTCATCCCCGGTGCCACGAACAAGCTCGCCACGGCTGTCATGACCCGCGTCCTCTCGCGCAAGGCTGCGATCTCCATCATGAGCACGGCGAACGCCCGCCTCTCCCGCCGGCCCTGAGACTGTCGGTGTGGCGGGCGCGTTCAGGCGTGCTCCCGGTGGGGTCCGGGGTGAGAGGCTTCGACTCCCACGAGACAGCCGCCGCCGTGGCCGCCTCGACCATTGGTCCTTTTCTGCCGCGGCTCGCTTTGCTCGGACTCGACCTGGACGGTCGCGTCAGTCCCCGCTCCCATCTCGTGCGGACAACCTCGCCGGGGTATTGACCTTCTCCGCCGCGATGACGAACAGGATGCGCCCATGCGGCCCGACCGGCGCCCGGAACTCGGTTCCCACGTACTTCCGGGAGAGCTCGTCGATGTTGGCTCGCGCCTCGTCACCTGTCACGACGCGCGCCACCCGGCCGCGCACCTCCGCCCAGTCGTGGTCATCCTCAGCTGTGTGGAGGAGAACCGTCACCCTCGGGTCACGAAGGAGATTGCGGGCTGCCTGACGCTGCGGCTCGGTGTTGACGAGCAGGTGCTCGCCGTCCGTGTCGATCCAGCGAAGCTGGGCCTGAGGTTGGCCGTCCGGCATCACGGTGACGATGGTCGCCACGTTGGCTCCCCTGGCGAGCCTGACTACGTCCTCGTCGAGCGCCACCGGACCTCCTTCTCACCTTCAGTACTCCCGAACCGCTGTGGCGAGACTATTCGGACCAGCGAAGAGGGGCTACCCGGATCTCACCGCGTGTGGAACGATGTGCCGCAACCCGAGCGAGATCGGAGGCGACAGTGAGGTCTGGTAGGACGCATCAGTCGGGAGGGGGCGCTCGTCGCAGAGCCGGCACTCTGGCAGCACTGCTGCTCGGTGTGTCCGGCGCACTGGTGGTGACAGGGGTCCCCGCAGGTGCTTCCCAGGCAAGCCAAGGCTGAGCTCCGGCAACCCGACTGGCCTTTCGCCCGCCGCGCTCCAGTCCGTCTACAACCTCTCGGGGCTCTCACCCAAATCTGGAGCCGGCGCCGGCCAGATCATCGCGGTCGTCGACGCCTACCACGACCCGAATGCCCTCTCGGACCTCAACAAGTTCAACTCCGAATACGGATACCCGACGCTCTCGGCTTGCACCTCTCTCTCCCAGTCCGGCTCATGTTTCGAGCAGGTGGACCCGGAGGGCAAGGCCAAGACGAACAGCGGTTGGGCGCTCGAGGAGTCCCTCGACATCGAGTGGGCTCACGCCGAGGCGCCGGGCGCGAAGATCGTCCTCGTCGAGGCCGCCAGCAACAGCAACTCAAACCTCTTCAACGCCGTGAGCTATGCCAACAGCATCGGGGCGACCGAGATCTCGATGAGCTGGGGCGGCTCGGAGTCCTCGGGTGAGGCCAGCTACGACGCCGACATGAGCCACCCCGGAACTCTCTACACGGCTTCGGCCGGTGACAGCGGACACGGCAGCGAGTACCCGGCCGCCTCTCCGAACGTGATCGCGGTCGGCGGCACCACGCTGAACGGTTGCAGCGGCACCTCGTGCGCCGGTTTCACGAGTGAGACGACCTGGTCGAGCTCTGGTGGTGGCATCTCCTCTTATGAGGCGATCCCCGGCTACCAGTCTGGATACACCGGCCCGGTCTACGGCGCCGGCACGATCGACACCCTCACCGGCGGTGAGAGAGGGATCCCCGACGTCTCGTTCGACGCCAACCCGAACACGGGAGTGTCGGTCTACGACAGCACACGATACGACGGTCAGTCGGGCTGGTTCACCCTCGGAGGCACGAGCGTCGGCGCGCCCAACTGGGCTGGAGTCCTCGCCGCTGGTAAGGCAGCCGGTTCTACGGCACTGCAGGGGAACGCCGCCATCTACTCCGGCGGCTACTCAAAGAACCTGCGGGACATCACGAGCGGCACCAACGGGAGTTGCGGAACTGACTGCACCGCCGGTCCCGGCTACGACTTGGTCACCGGCCTCGGGAGCCCGGTCAACTACCCGTGACCGCGGAGTGACCCGGACGTCCGCGAGAGGTCTTCACATAAGCACTTGACCAGCAGCGACGCGGTTCATATGGGAGCCGTCGCGCAGCTCCGGGCCGTTCGGACCACGCCTTGTCCACAGCCCATCGACCCTCAGCGCCGCCGCCGG
>JAJYGM010000085.1 GCA_021785095.1 Actinomycetes bacterium | reverse complement strand
GGGCGGAGCCGACCCGGCGGAGATGGCTCGCGACCAGCCGGCGCTTCTTGCGGGCGGCGCGGCCGTAGACGACACCCATGCCGCGTCCGGCGCCGTCGGCGAGCGCCGCCGGGAGCGTGCAGGCGATGCGTGCGGCGCCGAGGTACGCAGCGAGCGTCAGCTGCTGGCGGAGCTGGTCGGCCACCCGAGCTTCCGGCCCGTGCGCGAGCGCCGGCGCCCGCCCTGGTCGACACCGGCCCCGCCCCGCCGCCGGCCTGTCGCGTGCCAGCGGCGCCGGGCGGACGCACTCCCGGTCCTCCATCGCCAGCCCGTCGACGACGCAGCCGTGGACGCGGCCAGGGCAGGAGCGGGGAGCGCATCGCCGCCAGACGCGCTCGGCGTCGACAGGCGTCGCGCCGCATCCTCGGCGCCCGCGCTCGCCCGGCGCCGCGCTTCGGCCTCCTCCCGCCACGCGCGCCAGCGAGACTCGACCCGTGGGCTGCGCCACTGCCCGCTTCGCCACCGCGGAGGGGTGGTGGCGAGCTCCCCGCCGAGCGCGGCGGGCGGGAGGGCGGCGGGCGGGAGCGACGGCTCGGTGCGGTGCGGCACCCCGACCCGGAGGGGGTCCCGATCCGGGGGGGCACTCGCCTGGCGCCAGACGCGCACGAAGCGGGGGGCGGCGAGGATCGCCGTGAGCGCGAGCATCACCCAGAGGACCGGTACCAGCACGGCCGGTATCGCCAGCGCAACGACGAGGGCGAGCACCCGCTCGCCGCGTTCCATGAGGCCACCCTTGGCCCGAAAGCCGAGCGCCTCGGCCTTCGCGCGCTCGTAGGAGACGAGGAGCGACAGGCCGAGCAACGCCACCGGGAGGAGCGCGAGATCGGGGTTGCCCGCGTGGAGGAGGAACCAGGCGAGCCCCGCGAGCACGGCACCGTCGCTCACTCGATCCGCGACCGAGTCGAAGAACTCCCCTCGCGGGGTCCCACCGCGGCCGGCCCGGGCAACCGGGCCGTCCAGCAGGTCCGGGAGGGCCCCTGCAACCAGGAGCACGAGCCCTACCCGGAGCGCCCCGGTCGCGATCACTGCGCCGGAGGAGACGGCGAGGACCATGCCCGCTGCGGTGAGGTGGTCCGCCCGCACGCCGGCTCGGGCGAGCCGGGCCCCGACGGGCGCGGTGCACCGGTCCAGACCGGTCCGGAAGCGCGCGTCGAGCACTTCCCCACGCTAGCAGCCCCGGTCGGTAGGCTGAGGGTCCACGAACCGGGGCCGGACGACCCACTGCCTGGTGCGGGGGTCCGAGGCCGACTCGTGGGCGCGGCCGGGGGGCCGCGAGGAAGCGAGGTGCGCAGGTGAAGACGTTGCCACCGGGAAGTGTCCGGACCGTCGCCCTGGTCGGGCACGGGGGGGCCGGGAAGACGACCCTCGGCGAGGCGCTCTTGCTGCTGACGGGCGCGATCTCCCGGCTCGGCCGGGTGGACGACGGCTCAGCGGCGCTCGACTTCGAGCCCGAGGAGGCCAAGCGCCACCAGTCGCTCGGCCTCGCCGTCGCGGCGCTCGAGCACGAGGAGCACAAGCTCAACCTCGTCGACACGCCTGGTTACCCGGACTTCGCCCACGACGTCGCGGTCGGGCTCTCGGTTGCGGACGCGGCGGTGTTCGTCGTGAGTGCGACGGACGGGGTCCAGCCGGGCACGGTCCGGGCCTGGCGGCTCGCCGCACGCCGGCACCTCCCGCGGCTCATCTTCGTCAACAAGGTCGACCGCGAGCACGCGGACTTCCAGGCGACGCTCGACCAGCTGCACGAGGCCTTCGGGAGCGGCGTGGCTCCCCTCGAGCTGCCGATCGGCAACGAGGCGAGCTTCACCGGCGTGGTGGACCTGCTCACGGACACCGCGGTGGTCTACGATCGCGCCGCGCCCTCCCCGATCGGGCGGGAAGCCGCCATCCCCGACGACCTCGGCGAGCTCGAGCACCGGGTCCGAGAAGCGCTCGTGGAGGGGATCGTCGTCGCCGAGGACAGCCTGATGGAGCGCTACCTCGAGGGGGACGTACCGGGCGCCAAGGAGCTCGAGGCAGCGCTCGCGACCGGCGTGGCCGACGGAACGGTCTTTCCGGTGCTGCTCGGCTCCGCAGCCGCGCTGGTCGGCGTGGACCGTCTCGCCAGCTACCTCTGCGAACTGGTCCCCCCGCCCTCGCAGCGCGCGCCGGTCGAGGTGGTCGCCGGTGGCCAGGCCCAGCCGGTCCGTTTCGACCCCACCGGACCCGCGCTCGCCCGAGTCGTCCGCACCGTCTCGGACGCGCACGTCGGCAAGGTCTCGCTCCTGCAGGTCGTGTCGGGGACCCTCCATCCGGACGTCGTCCTCGTCAACTCCCGGACCCACGCCGAGGAGCGGCTCCACACCCTGCTCGCGCCCCGTGGCAAGGACCAAGACGTCGTCCAGGCGGCCGAAGCCGGTGACCTCGTCGCGGTCGCGCGCCTCGGTGACGTCCGCACCGGCGACACCCTGGCCTCGAAGGGGATGCCGGTCTCGATCCCCCCGCTCACCCCCCCGGAGCCGGTCTACACCATCGCCGTTCGCCCGCGTTCGAAGGGAGACGAGGACAAGCTCATGACCGCGCTCCACCGGCTCCAGGAGGAGGACTCCTGCCTGGCCGTCACGCGGAGCGACGAGACCCGCCAGACGCTGCTCTCGGGCATGGGGGACACCCACCTGCAGGTCGTGCTGGAGCGCCTGCGGCGCAAGTTCGGCGTCGAGGTCGAGGCCGAGGAGCTCGTCGTCCCCTACCGGGAGACCGTGACCGGCGTCGCCGAGGCCGAGGGCAAGTACAAGAAGCAGACCGGGGGCCACGGTCAGTACGGGGTCGCGACGCTGCGGGTGGCGCCGATCGGACGAGGGGAGGGCTTCCGCTTCGTCGACCAGGTCGTCGGTGGGGCGATCCCGCGCCAGTTCATCCCGGCGGTCGAGAAGGGCGTGGTCGAGGCGATGGCCCAGGGCGGCACCAGCGGCTACCCCGTGGTCGACGTGGAGGTCACGTGCCTCGACGGCAAGTACCACCCGGTGGACTCCTCCGAGCTCAGCTTCAAGATGGCCGGCGCGCTGGCGTTCCGGGAGGCGCTCGCCAAGGCGGGGCCGGTGCTGCTCGAGCCGGTCTCACAGGTCGAGGTGACGGTCCCCGCCTCGCTGCAGGGCGACGTCCTCGGGGACCTGAACGCGCGGCGCGGCCGAGTGCTGCGCACCGAGGTCGCCGACGAGGGCGACCAGGTCATCGTCGCCCACGTCCCGGCGGCCGAACTGGTCCGCTACGCCGTGGACCTCCGCTCCCTGACCGGCGCACGCGCCACGTTCACGGCGCGCCACGATCACTACGAGGTCGTCCCCTCCCACCTCGCGAGTCGGCTCCCGGCACGTTCGAGCGGCTGAGCGGTACCCACGCGCCCCCGGGCGCGCCGGGCGAGGATCACGGCCGTCGCAAGGGCCGCCAACGTGAAGGCGACGAAGTAGCTCAGGTCTGCGCCGCCGAGGAGCCGCGCAACCGGCCCCTCGTAGTAGGGGCCGTCCATGAACGGGATCGAGGCAATCCCGGCGAGGACGAAGGTCGCGACCAGGGCGATGTCGACGCGCCGGGGGGTCCCGGAGCCGCTCGGCGCGCGCCCGTGCCTCCCACGGGAGCTGTGCCAGGCATGGACGGTCGCGACGCCGAGCCACGGCGTGACCCAGTACCCGAGCGAGAGCAGGAAGTCCTCGTAGCGCGCCTCGAAGCCACCTGCCCCGGCCAGTGTCCCCGCGAGCCCGAGGACCGCGGCGGCGCCGACCAGGCTGCGCCGTCCGATGGGCAGGCCGAGCGCCCCCGCTGCGAGGCCGTTCGAGTACGCGTTCAGTGCGTTTGCCGCGACGGCGCCGATCGCCACGGCGAGCGTCGCGAGACCGCCGAACGCCCCGAGGGCACGGTGGAGACCGACGATCGGGTTCGTCGAGGAGCCGGCGAGCACGGCGACGCCTGCGCCGAGCAGTTCGAGCCAGACCGACGCGACGAAGTTCCCTGCGGCGGCGCCCGCCAGCACCGCTCGTGGGCTCGTCTCGGCCGGGAGGTAGCGGCTGTAGTCGGCCGCGTAGGGCGCCCAGCTCGCAACGTAGGAGAACGCCGCGGCGAAGACGATCCCCGCCGCACCCCAGGGCACGCCGTGGGCGGCCGGCAGTGCCGCGAGGCGCCCGGAGTGCGCGAGCACCACCCCCGTCGCCACGAGGAACGAAAGCCCGAGGAGGGCTGCTGCCCCGCGCTCGAAGGCGTGGATGAGGTCGTGGCCGAACAGGGCGAGCACGCTCTGGACGACCACGAGCCCGGTGACTGCCGCGAAGAACGGCACTCCCGGTGCGAGGACCCGCACCGCGAAGGCACCCAGGATCGTGTTGACCACGTACCACCCGAGCGTGCTCAGGTAGTTGAGCGCCGCGGGAAGTGCGCCGCCGACCCGGCCGAAGACTCGTCGCCCGAGCACGAGCTGCGGCAGTCCGGACGGGGGGCCGAGGGTGGCCAAGGCGCCCACCGCGACGCTGCCGAGCAGGTTGCCGACCAAGAGTGCTGCGACGGTGACGCGCCAGGGAACCCCGAGCGAGACCGGCAGGAACCCGAGGGCCAGGTCCGCGATGGTCAGGTTCGCGCCGAACCAGAGGGTGAACTGGGACCAGGCCCGCCCGTGGCGCTCCTCGGGCGGGACCGGCGAGACCCCGCGCACCTCGCTGACCAGGGGCCGTGGCCGCGAGCGCCCGCCCGGCCGGGAGGGCGCGTCCGCCGTTCCGGCCCCGATGCCGCTCGCCGCGCGCGCCGCTCTGCCATCAGGCATGGCACTCCTTCACTAGGGTCGAGCCGCCGAGAGTCCACGCGGCCGGAGAGGTTTCTGCCATGGAGTTCGAAACTATGAGGCGCAAACCTAGCACGGTCGACGTGCGCCGACATCGCGCCGAACCGGCGGCGGTGGCACCGGTCCGCCACGAGGTCCTCGCGGTCGTGTTCCAGGTCCGGGGGGGGACGCTGCAGGCCCTCCTCTGGCAGCGCGCGCTCCCACCCTTCGCCGGGGCGTGGGCGCTACCGGGAGGATGGCTGGCCGCGGGCGAGACGCTCGAGGAGTCTCTTCGCCGCCACCTCGCGGCCAAGGTCGATGTCCGCGAGGTGGCGCACCTCGAGCAGCTGGAGACCCTCTCCGATCCGGCCCGCCGCCAGGACGAGCGGGTGCTCGCGACGGCGTTCGTCGGCTTGGTGCCGGTCGACCAGGACCCGCTCCTCCCAACCGACACCGCCTGGCACCCGGCGATCGCGCCGCCGGCGATGGCCTTCGACCACTTGCAGCTCGTGCACTCCGCAGTCCGGCGGCTGCGCGGCGAGCTCTCCGGGACGAACGTCGGCTTCGCCCTCGCGCCGGCCAGCTTCACGATCTCGGAGCTCGCCGAGGTGTACGCAGCGGCACTCGGCCACGACGTCACGCCCACGAACCTCCAGCGGGTGCTCCTGCGGCGCGGGCTGCTCGAGCCGGCCGGCGCCCACCGACCCCCGGGACGCGCCGGGGGGCGCCCGGCCGCGACCTACCGCTTCCGAGAGCGGCGCCTGCGCGTCACAGACCGCTTCGCCCCGCTGGCGGCGCCACGGGAGGGACCGGCGCCGCCGTCCACGCTGCCCGGAGCCGAGCCCAGCTCGCCGAGAGCGCCTCGGGGAGGACGCGAGCCTCGGCCACGGTCGTCATGAAGCTCGTATCGCCGACCCAGCGGGGCAGCGCGTGGAGGTGGAGATGCCCCGGGACGCCGGCGCCCGCTGCCGCCCCGAGGTTGGCACCCACGTTCACCCCGTCGGGCCCGTAGGCGGCCTCGAGCGCGCCGACGGCAGAGCGGAGCCCCTCCCAGAGCTCGGCCGACTCCTCCCCCGTCAGGTCCGCCAGGCGTGCGACGTGGCGGCGTGGCAGCACGAGGACGTGGCCCGAGGCGTAGGGGTAGGCGTTGAGCAGCGAGACGGTCCAGCGACCTCGCCAGAGCACCGCCGTCGTCTCGTCGGGCTCTCCGGACGCGAGGATCCCGCAGAAGACGCATCCCTCCGCACTCGCCCTGCCCTGCTCCTCCTGCGCTCGTCCCGCGCCCAGCTGGGCGTCCGCGTCGTCGCGCTCGCCCTCCGTCCCGGCCGGCCCTCCCGCGCCCGGCGCAGCTCGGGGCGCGGCGGCACTCCCGTCCACGTAGGGCATCCGCCAACCCGCCCAGAGACGCCCGAGTCCCATCAGCCCGCTCCGTCTCCCGCTCGGGGAGCTGGGGCCCCCGTTCGTGGAGCTCGGCCCGCTGGCCCTGGCGCTGGCTCCGGCGGGAGGAGGGGCGGGGGTGTCGCGTCGGCAGCGATCCGGTCAGCGGCCTCGGAGAGCGCGACGCCCCGTTCCGGACGAGCGCCGCCCCGTGCGTTGACCCCGACGCTGCCCCCGGCGACGTCCTCCGCCCCGACGACGAGGATCCAGGGGATCTTCGCGAGCTTCGCGTCGCGGATTCGGGCACCGAGGCTCTCGCTCGCCGCGCGCACCTCGGCACGAACGCCCCGCGCAGCGAGCGTGGCAGCGACGTCCGTGGCGTAGGCCTCGTGGGCAGCCCCGACCGGCAGCACCGCGGCTTGGACCGGGGAGAGCCAGCACGGCAGCGCGCCCTCGTAGTGCTCCAGGAGGATCGCGAGGAAGCGGTCGACGGAGCCGAACAGCGCCCGGTGGATCATGTACGGACGGTGGCGCCCGTTGTCCTCGCCCGTGAAGTCGAGGTCGAACAGCTGGGGCAGTTGGAGATCGACCTGCAGCGTCGAGACCTGCCAGCGGCGGCCGATCGCGTCGCGGAGGTGGAGGTCGATCTTCGGCGCGTAGAACGCGCCCTCGCCCGCTGCGATGCGGTACGGGAGCCCGGTGACGTCCAGGGCGTGGCGCAGCGCCGCCTCGGCGGCCGCCCAGTCCGCCGGGTCGCCCACGGACTTCTCGGGGCGCGTCGCGAGCTCCGCCTCGAACTCACCGAGCCCGAAGGCCCCGAGCATCGCGAGGACGAAGCCGAGCAGCGCCGCGAGCTCCGCCCCGAGCTGGCCCGGCGCGCAGAAGATGTGCGCGTCGTCCTGGGTGAAGCCGCGGACCCGGGTGAGCCCGTGCAGGACCCCCGAGCGCTCGAAGCGGTAGACCGTGCCGAGCTCGAAGAGCCGGAGGGGCAGCTCGCGATAGGAGCGGGCACGGGAGCGGTAGACCAGGACGTGCATCGGGCAGTTCATGGGCTTGAGGTGGTAGCTCACCCCCTCCACCTCCATGCCGGGGAACATGCTCTCCGCGTACCAGCCGAGGTGTCCCGAGGTCTCGAACAGGCTCGATCGGGCGGCGTGGGGCGTCGCCACCAGTTCGTAACCGGCCTCCAGGTGGTGCCGGCGCGCGAACTCCTCCATCTCGTAGCGGATCCGCGCGCCCTTCGGGTGGTAGACGGGCAGCCCCGGGCCGAGCTCGGGCGGGAAGGAGAACAGGTCGAGCTCCCGACCGATCCGGCGATGGTCGCGCCGCTCCGCCTCGGCGAGGCGCTCGAGGTGGGCGGCGAGCGCCTCCTCGCTCTCCCAGGCAGTTCCGTAGATGCGCTGGAGCTGGTCGCGCCGCTCGTCGCCCCGCCAGTAGGCACCGGCCGTGCGGAGCAGGCGGAACGAGCCGAGCCGAGCCGTCGACGGGACGTGCGGTCCCCGGCACAGGTCGACGAAGCCGGGGCCGTTGCGGTAGACGCTGACCCGCTGTCCCTCGACCCCCTCGGCCTCGAGCGCGGCGTCCGACGCGCCCGGCCCGGCCGCGACACCCTCGATGATCTCGCGCTTGAAGGGTTGCGCCTCGAACAGCTCGAGCCCCTCCTCGATCGAGAGCTCCGCTCGTTCGAAGGGCTGCGCCTCGCCGACGATCTCGCGCATGCGCGCCTCGATGCGCGAGAGGTCCTCCTCGCGGAAGTGCGCACCGCCCGGTAGGAGGAAGTCGTAGTAGAAGCCGTCCTCGATGGGCGGCCCGATCGCGAAGCTCGCCCCGGGCCAGAGATCGAGCACCGCCTGCGCGAGGACGTGTGCCGTCGAGTGCCTGAGCACGCTACGCCCGTCCGGCTCGCCGGCCCGCACCAGCTCCACGGGCCCGGTCTCGGGGAGTGGCACCTGGAGGTCGACGAGTGTCCCCCCGGATCGGACCGCCACGGCGTCGTCCACTCCGAGCGCCGCAGCGAGCTCCTCTCCCGTCGCGCCCGCCGGTAGCCGGACGGAGCTGCCGTCGGTCAGCGCCAGGTCGACGTCGTGGGGGTGCATGCGGGGCAGGCTACCGGTGCCCATCGCGGCCGCGCCCGGTGGACCGAGGCCGTTAGGGTCACGCCGTGGACCGGCTCGTCCTCTGGGACATCGACGGCACCCTCCTCCGCAGCTACGGCTTCGGCGTCGAGCTCTTCGCAGCGGCGATGCGGGCGGTCGTCGGGCCGCTCCCGCCGGGACGGCCCGCGATGGCCGGCAAGACCGACCGCCAGATCGCGACCGAGTGGCTCGCGGCCCTCGGCGCCACGGGCGACACGGCGCTCGTGGAGCAGGTGCTCGCTGCGCTCGCCGAAGCCGTCCGAGGCGCCGCCCCGGAGCTGCGCGGCCGCTCGCGGGTGCTGCCTGGCGTGGAGGCCGTGCTCGAACGCCTCGCCCGAGCCGGGGTTGCCCAGAGCGTCTGCACGGGCAACCTCGCAGCGAACGCGGCCGTGAAGCTCCGCTGCTTCGGGCTCGACCGCTGGCTGGACCTCGAGGTCGGCGCCTTCGGTGACCACCACGTCGACCGCCGTGCCCTGGTCCCGCTCGCCCTGGCGGCTCGGCTCCGCCGGGACGGCTCGGCTCCGCCCGCCGGGGCCGTCTGGGTGGTCGGCGACACCCCGAACGACCTCGCGGCGGCACGCAGCGCCGGGGCGCGCTGCCTGCTCGTGGCGACGGGCAACACGCGCTGGGCCGAGCTGGCGGCGCTCCGTCCGGACGCCGTCTTCGGGGACCTCGGCGAGGAGCACGCCGTCGCCACCGTCCTCGCCAGCTGAGCCGCCTGGAGTACCACGCTCGCCGGTTCGCCGAGGCGGCGGTCCCGC
>JAJYGM010000050.1:1425-9167 GCA_021785095.1 Actinomycetes bacterium | reverse complement strand
CCCTTGAATCGCTCGGCGTCTCACGCGAGGCCGTGCGGGAGAAACTCGAGGAAATGGTGCCGCCCACCGGTTCGCCGCCCACCGGTTCGCCGCTGTTCACGCCGAGGGCGAAGAAGGCCCTCGAGCTGTCGCTGCGTGAGGCGCTCCAGCTCGGCGATGACTACATCGGCACCGAGCATATCCTGCTGGGTCTCATACGCGAGGGCGAGGGCGCTGCAGCCAAAGTGCTCCTATCGCTCGGGATGGACTTTTCGCGGGCGCTCGAGCGGGTGATCGAGATGCAGGGAGGCGAGAAAGACGAGCGCGGCGCAACCGCCGTGGCCGCTCGCTCACCAGCTCCGGGTCCGCGCTGCGGGCGCTGTGAGTCCTCGCTCATGGAGACATCCCGGTATCGCACGGTCGAGGTACGCCCGGGCGAGGGCGAGCCGGGGAGCACCCCGATGTCCGTGGCGATGACCTACTGCGGGCGCTGTGGCACGGTCCTTGGTGCAGTTAGCGGCGTCGACCGGAGCGGACCACCCCGACCGCGGGCCTCGATGGTCGGCAGCGTAGCGCCCAAGATGGCGGCGCGGCAGGACAGAGACTTCCCCGACGACCTGCTCGATCCGGTGCTACTCGACAAAGTCCCCGACGCCGCCCGGGTCGAGCTTACCTACCGGGATCACAACCTGGTCGTGGGCCACCTGGGTGGGATCGCCATCCACGCCGAGCTGACCGTTCCGACCCACAGCGGCACCGCGACGGGAACCTTCGCCGGCGCCGGGCTCGGCGCGAGCTGGCACGTAGACGACAACTCGACGGGTCACCGTGGGTCATCCGCGGCCCTCGACGGCGAGCTTGCCGGCAGGGGTTTCCACCTGCGCGGCCGCTTCGTGCTCCAGCCCGGCTTGTTGCTCGACCGAGGAGTTGTCGCGGGAGAGCTCGGCGGGGAGAGCGTCGTAGCCCGGGTCACGACTGCCGAAGGCGGTCTCGACTCGACGAGCACCGTCGCAGTGCACGGCAGGGTTGGGGTAACGGACTTCGAGCTGTTCGCGTCCCTGGGCAGGGACCGATGTTGAGCGCCGGTAGTTCGGGCACGATCTGCGCGGCCGGCGCCACCTCGCTTGATCACGGCTCGATGCACCCCTTTGGCGGCGACATCTTCTCCGGGCATGACTCGATCCGGCGGCCCGGCTACGCCCGGTTTGCGCAAGCCGCGTTGGTGGGCCGTGGACGCTCGTATACGAACCGCGACGACTTACGATAACAGCTCGCCAGAGCGCTATAGTCCTACTTATGGTCACTCCAGCAACCGATCAGGTCTCCCTGGCGGATGCCAAGGCGCGCCTGTCCGAGGTCGTCGAAGGGATCGAAACGGAGCACCGGCGCGTGGTGATCACCAAGCACGGGCGACCAAGCGTGGTCGTGCTCGCAGTTGAAGACCTCGAGGCGCTCGAGGACACGCTCGAAATGCTGTCGGATGCCGACGCTATGGCCGACCTCCGGGAGGCTGCAGCTGCTCGTCGGGCCGGCCAGACGACCGAGCTCACCAAGGAGGAGGCCCGGGTCCGCTGGTCCCGTGTATGAGTGCGGGCTGCGATGGTCACCACCTGCGCTCCGCCGTCTCGATCGCCTTGCGACGTCCTCACCACGAGTGGTAGGAGCGGTCGTCGAGTTCTGCTTCGGCCGCCTGGTCTCCGACCCTCACCGAGTCGGGCATCCCCTCGGACGCGAGCTCGAAGGCTGGTACAGCGCACGCGTCGGGGCGTACCGCGTCATCTGCTGGATCGACGAGGACGAGCGCATCGTCTACGTAGACCACGTTGCTCATCGCGCCGACGTCTACCGGCCAAAATGAGCGTGTCAGCCGGACTCTCGCGGTTCGAAGAGCGAGGCAAGGTACCGCTGCGAGTGGGCCGTGGGCACTCGTATTCGAACGTGCTTGACGAGCGGAAAGCGCTACAGTCACTTCCATTCGCGTTGTGATCCGATCCCTTGCCCGAGCAGCACAGCCGATCCACCCAGGAGCTCCTCCCGCCCCGAGATCGCCCTCGCGCTGAGTAACCGGCAAGCTCCGAGTCACACGACGTCACCTGCCCGTCGAGCCCTACCGGCAGTTGTCACCCGGTAAGGGGGTCGTACCGTTGAGCGGGCAGTCGAGACGGTGGTGCCCAGCTCGGTCGACCATTGCGCCGCATTCGGGGCATAGCAGCCCGGCCCAACACGGCGGGTCCCCACCCTCGTCGCCTGGTTCGATGGCCCTGCCGGCAACTCCGCTGCCGCTATCCATGTCGAAAAACTCGATAGAGGGGCGAACGGCACCGAGTGGCCCTACCTCATGATCGATCTCGGGCGGGATCGCCTGTGACGAGCCGGGCTCCAGTGCAGTTTCGATCGCAGGCGAGGTTGCAGCCACAAAGCGCAACCCCCCATCGTGCACGGCGATTCGTCCCCAGGCACTCTCGGCGATGCGGTGTGCGCGGTGCGGGCCCACCGGCATTGGCTGCTCGCTCCGGACCGGAGTGACGCGGATCCACCCGATGGCGTCTGGCATCTCCGTCCGGTCACGCAATGGACAGTCCAGCAGCGCCCCCAGGCACGCCGCGTTTCGCACGGGCCCGGCGATCCGATCACGCAGCTGTAACAGCGGCTGGGGCTGGACATGCTGGTCGTGCCCGCACGCCAGCTCGGCGACCAGGTCGCCGTTCTCATCAGCTTGATAGCCGGTGACAGCACGCTCCACGGCCCGAGCATATCGGTGGGCGACCTGAACCCGGAGATCGTGGTCCTCGGATCCGAGCCATCGCGAGTTGCCACCACCGTGCGCCTACCGCTGAGGCGCAGATGTCCCGTCGTCGGGCCGGTCGTCTCGGGCCGCAGGGGCACCTTCCGCGTCCACCGCCGACGTGGTCCGGACTCGTCGGAGAGTGAGGATGCGCTCGGCGCGCCGCTCCTCTTCGAGGAGCTTCTGACGCGCCTCGAGGAGGTCGAACTGGGTGATGAGGCCAGCGAGATGGCGGACATCAGCGCGATCGACGACCGGCAACACGCCGAGACCGAGCGTGGCCATGCGGTCGGCGACGGCCCGGAGGATCTCGTCTGGGTGGGCCACGGCCGTGGGTGGGATCATGACCTCGTTGACCCGCGTGCTGTTGGACCGGGCGGCCAGGACGGCCGACCAGGGCAGCACGCCCACCAGCACGCCACCGCGGTCCAGGACGGGGTAAAGCCGCTGACGGCGTTCACGAGAACCTTCGGGCAGGGCCTGGTAGATCTCAGCAAGGGTGCGGGCGGGTTCGACGGTGTAGACATCAGAGTCCATCACCTCCCGCACGAACGTCGCCTCCAACGGGTCGACGGCGTACTCGCGCATGACGTGGAAGCCCCGACGGGCCACCTTCTCGGTGAGGATCGAGCGCTTCAAGACCAGCACGCTCACGAGATGGGAGATCGTCGCCGCTACGAGGAGGGCGAGCAGGCTGTTCTCGTCGTGGGTGAGCTCGAAGGCAAAAATGATCGCGGTGAAGGGAGAGCGCGTCACCCCGCCCAGCGACCCAGCCAAGCCGACGAGGGCGAACACCCCAACCGAGGCGCCAGGCAGCATGTGGCCGAGCACGCCCCCGATCGCCGCACCCATCATGAGGATCGGCGCCAGGATTCCCCCGCTCGTCCCGCCGCCGAGCCCAGCGGCCCAAATGACCATCTTGACGAAGAAGAGCACCACCAAGGCACCGAGACCAAGCTCTCCGAGCAGTTCGGCGTGGATGGTGTTGTAGCCGACCCCCAGCGCCCGGGGGTCGACGAGGCCACCAAGGCCGATGACGAGGCCGCCTATGAGCGGCCACCACATCCAGTGCAGGTGCCCGGTGAGCTTTTTGAACAGGTCCTCGCAGCAGTAGACGGCCTGGGTCATGACCCACGCGCCGAGCCCCGTGGCGATGCCAATCGCTGCCGCGCCAAGCAACACCACGCCGCCGAGCGGCGGGTGGCCAGGTACAGGAAAGAGGGGTTGGGGCGACACAAGCCCGGCGCTCGCCATCACCATCCTCAGCCCGTCGGCCGTCGCCGCGGCGAGACCGATCAGAACCATCGGGCGGGGCTTGAACTCGAACGCGAGCAACTCGACCCCGAAAAGAGTGGCCGCCACCGGCGTCCCGAACACGGCACTCATGCCGGCAGCTGCCCCGGCCACCAGAAGCGCTCGGCGCTGGGCGGCCGTGAGGCGGAACAGCTGCCCGACGATCGAGCCCACCGCCCCGCCTGTCAGGATGATTGGTCCCTCGGCACCGAACGGTCCGCCGGTCCCGATGCTGACGGCGCTCGAGATCGGCTTCAAGATGGCAAGGCGTGGCCGCACCTTGGAGCCGTTGACCAAGATGTTCTCCATGGCCTCAGGGATGCCATGGCCGCGGATCTGCTCGGAGCCGTACCGAGCCATGAGCCCGACGATAAGCCCGCCGCCGATCGGGATGACGAGGGCGACTGCGCCGAGGGTGTTCTCGTTCGGTGAGACGAGGTGCACGCTCAGGCGCTGGTAGTAGAAGAGGTTGGTGAAGAACCCGATCATGTCCAAGAGGGCAAGCGAGATGCCTGCCCCGAGCGCGCCGATCACGATCCCGAGCGGCACCAAACGCAGTAGGGCTGGAGTGGTCGTGAAGTCACCGATTGCCCGCTCGGCGGTGTCCTGGGGACGGCGGTCCGTTCCGAGGTAGGTGGCATCGCCTCCTTCGTCGGTTCCTTCGGGCACTTCCTGGATCGCCAACGTCTCGACGTCGGTGCCACCCTTGTTAATCGCATCTGGCGCCTCCGCTACCTCGGAGGGGTCATCGGTGGACACCGAAGGCCGGGATGCAATGGGGTCGGGCGGGGTATGCACGTCCTCCGTCACGCCAGCGTTTCGCCGAATTCGGTTTCGCCAGGCGTCGGAGGACGGAGGCTTCATCGTGGTCCGATGCTATCGTGGCGCGAGTGCCCTTGTCCGATCCCGACTACGCCCGGCTCCTTGCCCTGCGGACCGGCCTGCGCCACTTCGAGCGCTGGAGCGCCCGGCAGGCCCAGGCGGCAGGATTGACGCCTGCCCACCACCAGCTCTTGCTCGCGATTCGCGGGCACGGCGACCCCGCAGGTCCGACGATCGGCGAGGTGGCGGACTACCTTCTGTTGCGCCACCACAGCGCCGTCGGACTAGTCGATCGTGCCGAATCACTCGGTCTCGTCTGCCGGACGCGCAGCGAAGATGACCACCGGGTGGTCCGCCTGCACCTCACCTCCGAGGGTGCCGCTCGCCTCGAGGCGCTCTCAGCACTCCACCTCGAAGAACTCGACCGCTTGGCGCTCGACGTGGCCGGAACCTGGGCGGGCCTCGGCCCGGTCCAACGTCCCCACGGCTTCCCCGGCCCACCGGAGACGGCCGAGGAGACAGGAGAAGGACTGGTCTTGGTCGGTGTCGCCCGCATCTACGACGACCCCGAAGCGGGCTCGACCCGCGTCCTGGTCGACCGGCTCTGGCCACGCGGCATCTCCAAACACGACGCTGCCTTCGACGAGTGGGCAAAGGACGTTGCTCCCAGCCCGGAGCTACGCAAATGGTACGGGCACGTCCCAGAGCGCTTTTCCGAATTCGCCCGGCGATATCGGGAAGAGCTAGGTCGGGGCGCCGCCCAGCGGGGAGTCGCCGCACTGCGCGCCGCGGCGACGAGCAGGAGGGTCGTTCTCGTCACGGCCACGAAGGATCTCGACCACTCCGGCGCTGCGGTCATTAGAGACCTGCTCGCCGGCCGCTGAGCCGCTCAGTGTCATTCCGCTGACCGGCGCCGGGAGCCCGTCAGTCAGGAAAAGAACCCGCGAGACCCCTTGACTTCGTGGAGGTATCGGGGTCTCAACTCGTCTCCTGGCGCGCCTCGGTCGTGCCCAAGATCGACCGGTGGCCGGGTGGGGTCTCGCAATGGATCGACTCAGGAACTCCGCGGGCGAAGCTACCGGAGTGGCTATGGAAGCACTCTTCGCCAGCGTGCCGGTTGCGACCTTGCAGGTGGCGATGGCCTGGTACGAGCTCCTTTTCGGACGCGCCCCGGACATCGTCCCCAACAGCAATGAGGTGATGTGGCGCGTCGCTGGCAACGCCTGGCTGTACGTCATCAAGGATCCTGGACTTGCCGGAAGAACCGTGGTGACTATATCGGTGACCGATCTGGACCAGCGCGTCGCAGAGCTCTCGGGTCACGGGATCAGCGCCGGACCGATCGAGGACGTTGGCGACGCCGGACGTAAGGCAAGCGTGGTGGACGCGGACGGGAACGTGATCAGCTGGATCCAGGTCGCCGCCGCAGGCTGAACAACATCGGAGCCTCCGCACTCGCGATGGGCAGGGCAGTGGCGCACTGCCGGCGTTCAGGGTGCTTCTTCCGCAGCGAGATGCACGTCGTTATGGGTGAGGTGCAGCCGATCTCTATCCGTCGATCCGTCGCGCCGAGCAGGAGAGCGTCTGATGTCAGCTTTCAACGCGGATCAGGCGTTCTGCTCGGCAGTTCCTGTCTGGGCGTGCACTTTGGTTCACACGGCTCCGTGGCTACTTGCTCCCCGATGAGCGTGGAGGGCGCTTTGGTGTCGTGCCCGTCACCGTTGCCGGGAGGCTGGCCCGCGTCATGTCTGCCGCGGGAGGAGGACCAGGGCGGCGGTCGAAGAGGCCGGATCGGTCGGGTTCGCGCACGCGTGGTGAGGTGACGACGAGGCAGGCAGCGGCTGCGATGCCGCCTCCCAGCACGAGCGTGTTGCGAACGCCGAACGAGGTTGCAAGCACTCCGCCGACAAGCACACCGAGCGGCGTCAGGCACAGTGAGAACAGCCAGTCCACAGAAGAGGCTCGCCCTAGACGGTCCAAAGGTACGAGCCTTTGCATCATCGTGTGCCAGAGCAGGTTGCCGACGGTGAGCATGGCGTAGGCGATTGCCATGAACGCCCCGGCCGCGTACACGCCCGAGGCGAAACCGAGGGCGAGGACGGCGAGGCACCCGACACCCCACGACGCCCAAGTGACCGTGACGATCCGCCGGGGAGTGCCGAGTCGGCCGACCACAAGCGCAGCGACGCCCCCACCGCCACCGGCGGCAGCGAAGACCAGCCCGTAGGCCACCGTGCCTTGGTGGAGGACGTCGCGCACAAGGAGCGGGGCGAGGACCGTGACTGGGCTGAAGGCGGCGAAGTTCACCACCGCTACAGCGAGGATTCCCCACCAAAGCCAAGCCTGGCGGCGCACCCAGCGCAAGCCGGCGACGGTGTCGGCCAGCATTCGAGCGCCACTGGGGGTCGGAGCGGGAAGCGGCCGCATCCATAAGAGGCAGACGGCGCTGATCATGAAGCTCGCCGCGTCGACGCCGAAGGCAGCCGGGGCACCGGCCGTAGCGATCAGCACCCCGGCGATCGCTGGTCCGACCAGCAATACCCCGAGTACCTGGCTGCCGCTGTTGAAGGCGTTGCCCTGGGCGAGCAGCTCGGAGGGGAGGAGCTCCGGGACGATCGCGGTGAACGCCGGATAGAAGAAAGCGTCCCCGAGGCCGATGGCAGCGGAGATGACCATCAGCTCGGTGACGTCCAGAGTGTGGAGCCCGGCAAGAATGGCGATTGCCGCAACGCTGAGGCCCCGACCGCAATCGGCGCCCAGCACCAGCAGGCGGCGGGGCAGCCGGTCGACGACCGTCCCGGCGAAGAGCATCGCTATCACCGCAGGGGCGGCCCGCGCCGCCAGCACGTAGGACAAGGCGCTG
>JAJYGM010000050.1:0-1415 GCA_021785095.1 Actinomycetes bacterium | reverse complement strand
CATGGTTGCTGAGGCGCAACGTCTCCAGGGCCAAGGCGACGGTGTAGATGCCGTCGCCGACAAGCGAGGTCGTCTGGCCGCTCCAGAACAAAGCGAACTCCCGCTGGCGCAACGACCCGGGGACCCGCCGCAGAGCTTGCTGTCCGAATCGCCGAGTAACCATGAACCGGGACGCTACGATTTAGAGCGTGCTCGAAGTCAAGGCTCCACACCGGCTCGCTCGTGTCGAGCCGGACGAGGGCGGCCTGACCATCGCCGAGGCCGCAGCGCGGACCGGGGTTAGCGTTCACACCTTGCGCTACTACGAACGGGCCGGCCTGATGGTGACCGCCGTGGGGCGCAACCATGCGGGTCGGCGCCGCTACTACCAAGACGACCTGGACTGGATCGAGGTTTGCACCAAGCTGCGCAGTACCGGGATGCCCGTCAGATCCATCCGTCGCTACGCGGGGCTTGTCGCCGCTGGGCCAGGTAACGAAAACGAACGCCTTGCACTCATGGAGTCACACCGTGCCGAGGTGGAGGCCAAGCTCGCAGAGATCGAACAGAACCTCAAACTCATCGACTACAAGATCGGCGTCTACCGCCAGTGCCTGGCCGCCGGCGACGCCGGCCAGCTTTGGGCGCCCGTCGCCAACCGCTGACTCCGCATCCTCGCCGTCCGCCCGCGGCGCACCGAAACTGTGCCAGCCCATCGGATCCTCACTCAGCTACCGAGCGCTGCGAACATCGACCACCCACAACGATCCATCTTGAGTCCATTCGGGTGGGCATCGGCTCCCGATCGGCGATCTGCGCCGGATGGGTAGCCCATAACACCTGGCTGCGGCGACTCCCCCTGCCCACAGTTCCGGAGTGTGGGCACCGGGCGACATGTTGGTGTTCGACTGGGGCGAGATCGGCCCGTTGCACGTCTTCTGCGCGGTGCTCGCGTGGAGCAGATGGCGCTACGCCTTGTTCGCCGACAACCTCGGGCGACACGATGACCGCACTCGCCTCGTGCATGGAGCAGATGGGCGGGGTGCCCAAGACGCTCCTCACCGACCTGCGGGTGCCGGCAACCCGTCCGCCCAGCTCAGGACAGCCCCGGCACTATGGATGCGGGCGCCTCCGCGATCGTACGCTGGCGCCACCGGTGGTACCATATAATCCATGGAGAAGACGACGCTGTACCTGCCCGAAGACCTGAAGTCGGCGGTCAAGCGGGCTGCTGGCGAGCGGGGGGTGTCGGAGGCAGAGATCATCCGCGAGTCGATCCGCGTGTCGGTCGGCGGCGTCCGGCCTCGTGCTCGTGGTGCTCTGTACTCGAGCGGGCAGCCGATCGCCCGCGATGCCGAGGAGATGCTTGCCGGCTTCGGGGAACGCTGAGGGCGTGCCTCCCGTCATAGTGGACGCGAGCGCGCCCCTGGCGTTCT
>JAJYGM010000588.1 GCA_021785095.1 Actinomycetes bacterium | reverse complement strand
CCGCCCTCGGGGACCCCGTCCGCCTGCGCCTTCTCTCGCTCGTCGCCGCGAGGGGCGAGATTTGCAGTTGCCACCTCGAAAAGCCCCTCGGGAAAAGCCAGCCAACGATCTCCCACCACACGCGGGTGCTCGCCGAGGCGGGCCTCATCGTCGGCGAGCGGCGTGGCAAGTGGATGTGGTGGACAGTCGTCCCTGATCGGCTCGCCCTCCTCCGGCGGCTGCTCGGCGGAGCGTGACCGGGGAGGCAGGCCGATGACGACGGGCGGTTCGGAGGTCCCGCCGAGGCGGGCCTGCCTCCTGTCGGTCGGGGGGCACGGTCTCGTAGATGGTGCGGCGCCCGCGGCCTGCCCACCGCCCAAGGGTGGGTGAACGGGTCGTATTTGTCCCGCCGGGCCACCCAGGACCACCCGGAGCGGCCCAGGACCACCCGGAGCGGCCCAGGACCACCCGGAGCGGCCCAGGACCACCCGGAGCGGCCCAGGACCACCCGGAGCGGCCCGTGGATCGCCGCCCCCAAAGCAACCAGCCAAGCAACCAGCCAATCAACCAGGCAACGCGAGCGTCGACGGGATTGTCGCCCGAGGTCGGGCATGCCACCAAGCTGGCAACCAATGTGCCATGTGAGCTGGACTTATGTGAGCACCCCCAACGGGATTCGAACCCGTGCTACCACCTTGAAAGAGCGTCAAGGGGGGTCCAGCCGGTTGGCAGCCTATTCGTTTGTGCTGCTCAGATGGGGTGAGCGGTCCAGCGAGCGCGACGGAATCTGTCCATCTGGGGCCAGTGGATGGACAAAAGGATGGTCAACGACAGGGGCCCCGAGTACCCGCTCGAGCCACGTCAATCACTTGCGGACGCAGCGCTGCGGCGAGCGGGTTGTTCGCGAACAGCTCTCCGCGTGCCAGCTCCGTCGGCCGCGGAGCTGACGTCCGCTGATTGGAGGCCGGATGGGTTCCCGCAGCAGGCGAGCCTGACGCCGGTTCGGAGCGCATCGTGGGTCGGCAAGCTGGCCGCGCGGGGCAGCGTTATGCGTGGCGAGGTGTTGGGAGGCCGACACCGGACTTCTGCGCGAGCGCGTTCGGTGCGGTCGGAACGGCGTCGCTCACGGACCAGAGAACGAGTGCGACCTGCGAGAACCGTCGTTCCGGTCGACTTCCGGGACCGCCGTAGCTCAGCAGGGGAGAGCGCGGATCGGACTTTATGGGTCGTACGATAGAAAGCTGTGGGAACGGACCAAGGACGAGGTGGACCCGGTGATTCGGGTCTGACTGCGGCCGAGTATCTCCGATCCCTGCGGGAGGCGGCCGGGCTTTCGACCGCGGAGGTAGCCATTCGGGCCGGCGTAGACGAGGCTTGGCTTGAGCGGCTCGAGTCCGGAGCTGTCGGCGAAGGACCGAATTACGATCTTCTACTGAAGCTCGTCGCCGCCACTCAGCCGTCCCGTCCAGCTTGGTGGGACAGTGGCCACGAGCACGACCTGCACCTGCCTCCCGGTGCCGTTCGAGACAAGGAAAAGCACGGGGAGTACTGGAGACGAATCGAGCAGGTACGAGAATCCAACCACCGCGTCTCCCGGTCGTGAACTCAACCGACGAGGAACATCTCGGCCGCCTCTGCGACGTGCTCAACGAGCATCACGTGGTCTATGTGATCTTCGGCAGCTTCGCGGGACGGCTGCAGGGCGCCGATCTGCGCACAGTGGACGTGGACGTTGTCCCTGAACGATCGGACCGCAACCTTCAGCGCCTTTGTGACGCGCTGAACTCCTTGAGTCCTCGTTGGAGGATCGACGACGTCTCCGAAGGGCTCCGGATCGACGGCGGCCGGCTCGAACCGCGTCACATCCTCGGCTCGTCAGTCGCCCTCGGACTGGTCACCTCCGCTGGGCTGGTCGACATCGTGCTCGAACCGGCTGGATTCGAGCGCGGCTACGACGATCTGGCGTTCCGGGCTGTAACCATCGACGTGGCCGGGACCATGGTCAGGATTGGTGCGCTTCCAGATCTCATCCGTTCGAAGGAACTCCTCGGAAGGGAGAAGGACCGAGAACATCTTCCCGAGCTCGTAGCCCGCCAGGCCGAGCTCGATCTGGAACGAAGCAGGTCCTACAACCCCGGCGACGACCGAGGTCTCGGATTATGACAGGGCCGGCCGGCGAGGCCCGAATTCGAATTTATCTACTTTATCTACCAGCCTGAGTTGGATCACCAGGCGGGACTCGGACCTCGGTCGACGTTCGTCGGGACGTACGCGTGCCCGTACAAAAGGTGCCAAGAGCGTGATGCTCGGAGCCCGGAAAGACGGCTTGCAAGCAGACGTCTTCGGCAGACCCGTTGAGGCGGCCTGAGTCGCGCGACCTTAGGTGAAGCGATGCCGGGGAACGACGTTGTGCCAGACCGACTGCTCTGTTGCTGGGCTCTGGGCGCGGCGCTTAGGGGAGGACTTGTGTCCAGTGGCGACCTCCGTCGGCGGTCTCGACCACTTCGGACACTGCCGCATTCGTAGGTGTTGGTCCGAGCCCGAAGCCTTCTTGTTCGTCGAGGAAGAGGAACTGTGGTGTGGTGCCGAGGTTGCGGGCGAAGGGCCAGGGTCCTGCATCGGTGAAGGTGCGGCCGCCGTTTGTGGAGCGTTGCACGATATCCCCGGGGAGCTTCTCCGGGCTGCTGACCGCGATACCCGTGTAGCGGTACGCAACGTTGCCGGTGACTGGGACGAAGCCGCCACCACCTGTCCCTGCGTAGCGCCACACGCCGACGTAGGGACCGTCGGCGCTCGGGCTGTGCAGGTAGGAGACCAGCATGCCTGTCGCGCAGGATGCCCAGACCGCACCCCCAGGCTGCGGGCTGAGGACG
This sequence comes from Actinomycetes bacterium, assembly GCA_021785095.1. Next base: position 6,394 of record JAJYGM010000588.1, on the reverse strand, counting down.
CAGGCTCCGACGCTCACCAGTGGTCGCATGAGGTGAATCTCGAACGGGGCGCGACTATTCGATGCGATCAGCAGGTGCGGCGGGCCACCCTTGACAGCAGGCTGGAAGTTGAGAAGCACCTCCGTGCCCTGGACGGCCAGGCCGACAGGGCTTCCGCCGAGTCCGGCAGTTCCTGGGATGGGCGTGCTCGACCACCGGGTCGTCCCCGCCGCTGAGTGTGCCAGCCGATAGTCATCGCAGCTCTCGAAGCGGCAGCGGGCGGTCACGGCGTAGAAGCCGGATGGTGCCTCAGCGAGGGTGAGCACGGTCCCTGCGTTGATGCGCGCCTGATGCCATGAGGTCCCCCCGTCGGTGGTGACGTAGACGCGGATCTCTCCGCCGAGGGTAGAGGGAGGGACCACGTCGTAGCCGTCCAAGCTGCTTGCGAACGCCAACGTACCGACGTTCAGCGACAGCGCATTGTGCGTGGCAGGGATCGGCGGAGTCCGCAACCGGTGCCAGTGGTGCACCAGACCGTCTGCTCCGAGCGCTCCGCTCAAGACGACGGCGCAGGCCAGGCGGCCGCACGGTGCCGTACCGGCAACGACGATCCCCTGACCATCCCCGATCCTCTCGAGCGACTGGGGCTGGAAGCCGGCTGGGGGGCCAGCCGCGCCGGGTGATCTGGACTTGGCCGAGCTCGCTGGCGCCCCGCAAGCCACCATCACGGTCGCTGTGGTGATCACGCCAACAAGTACGGCCCACCGGCGCCACGACATCGTCTTCTTGACGGTACACGGACCCGGAAGGTTCCGCGTAGACAAACATGGCAAGACCCCATGACGGCGGCCTCAGCCGCCGGACGCTCCAAAGCGTGCGTGACTTTGTCGCGCACGCTTCGAGCACTTACTCGAGCACCTACCGACCGACCTATCCGGAGCGCAGAAACGTGGCGGCTCGACATGCACGGACCCGGCGGCCGGTCTACGCGAGTCAACTGACTGCGAGGGCAAGCCCAACCCGTCGGCGGTTATCACGTCCCTCGGGAAGTGGCGTGGCACAGACCCGGGAACGATCGCTCCGTGTCACCGTGAAGCGCGGCAGCTACCGGCGCTATCTGTTGCGTCGTGTAAGCAGCCGGTGGTCTGCTCGGCAAGGCAGGGCATTGGCGCTGCCTGTCCCGGTGGACGCCCGGTAGGGTTGCTTGGTCGACGCAACGCTCTCTCGGAGGGCGGTTGGATGGTGCATCTGCAGTCTGCTTCTGGTGCTGGCGCTGGTGTCCGGTTCTTGGCGTCGATGAGGAAGGGTCGTGGGAGCACCCTCGCTATGCGCGTTGCGTAGCTGACTGAACCCTTGAACGAAGTCGTAGGGCCTGTCGACGGTGGTGTCGCGCAGCGTCAGAGTGGCTACGTGACGTTCCTGGTCGATCTTGAAGCCGCTGCGCCCGAGGTTGGAGCCATCATGGACGACTCGAGCTCCGAGGACAGCGCTGTAGGGGACCGCCAGCTCGGTGAAGACCCCGTCGCGGGCGTGGAAGGCGTCACCGGGTGAGTCGGTGGGGCCCGGTGTCGAACGAGGCCCACAGACCGGCCAGCCAGGCGAAGGCGTAGAAGTGCACGCCGGCAGCCACCCACACCCATAGGCTGCCTGGCAGTGCCGCTTCGAGCACCGTGTCGACGACGGGTCCTTCGAGCACTACCCAGGCGATCACGGCATCCTCGGCTGCCTGCGATCCTCCCACCCCGGCGGCTCTGGCCGAGCGGAGACGGCGCAGGCCGGCAACGACGCACACGATGACCATGCCCGACGACAACGCCTCGATGATCGCCCCGGCGACGATGGCGTCCCGCACGCTGACCGGCCCGGACCACACCAAGCACGCCTCAGCTATGGCCAGGGTCGGGATCAGCCACGGCCCCGCCCGGGCCAGACTCCTCCGGCTCACGACCGGTCCCCCAGGCCGGAAAAGATCAGCTCGAAGCAGCGGTTGGCGTCCAAGACGGCCTCGGACACCTCGTGGCCGGGCTCGCCGAGGAGACGAGATCTATGAACAGGGAACCGCCTACGCCGAGGTGACCGTGACCCCGGTATCCCATCTCACGGCCGGCATCGGTATAGACGACCTGGCAGCGGCGCTCGCCCTTGGTTTGGTGCGAAACGGGCTCGAAGCGAAAAGGGGGTGGAACTCGGCTGAATCTAGGATATCTCCGGCGGCGACGGGCACGGCACCTCGGGAGCGCTCTTGATCGTTCCGAGCCTGATGGCGTGGAAGGATCGCCTCCCAACTGGGCGCTAGCGGGCGGGGAGCTGGTCGATGAACGCGTCGAAGAGCTCAACGCCGCAACGGGGCTGACGTGGGTCGGGCTTCAACCCGCGCAGGCCCGTCGCGGGAAGTTCCCAACGCACCCGGCTGGGCTCGAGCCTGCCAAGCGCCGCGTACCACTGACGCAGTGGCTCGGCCATCTCGACATGCAGATCGAAGTTGGCTCGCTTCCTGGAGCGATCGGCATCCCGGCGAGTCTCCAGGGTGCTCCTGTCAGGAACCTCGACCAGGACGAGGTCGGCAAAGCCGTGGCGACCCTTGGCGAAATAGGAGCGGTTGGCACGAAGCTCGGCTCGCCACTGGCCGTGGTCGGCGTGGCCGGTCTGCCACAGGCACCAGACGTAGTGCAACTTGAACGGGTCCGTGTCGCAGACAGCGGTCCCGTACCTCTGTTCGCTCTCGAGAGCTAGAGCCCACCGGCTCGCGTTGTACCCGGCCCAGAAGTGCGCTGCCGCTTCCGCCTCGACGCTGCGTTTCGGGGCAGTGCCGGCCTCGCCCTCGGGGACAACGACCTCAGGTGGGCAGTGCCTCGTGATCCAGGTCGACTTCCCCGTGGCCGTCGGTCCCTCGACGACGATGATCATCGCGCAGAGCTCATGCTCTCCAAACAATAGGCAGCAATGCCCGCGTCGCGAGTCCGCGGGGGCGGGCACCAGAGCGCAGCGATCACCGCCACCGAAGGCCAGCAGCCCAGGCACGCTGGGAGGCTGATCGGTCATGCCTCAAGCGCCAGCGGACCAGAGGCATGCACGGCCTCAACCGCCACCTCGACGCGGCACACAGGGGGTGGGCAAGACGCTCGCTGCCGGAATGATTCGAACGACAGCGAATGGCTCCAGTTGCCGAACCGGATTGACGACGGCAGGGACTCTCCTGGCGCTGAAGGTCCAGGACGAGGGCATGCCCTATCTGAGCGGCTCCGTCGTACATTTGGACCGGTGCGGGCGAAGCACGCCGCGCCCCATCTCGTTGGGGCACACTGGCCCCATGGGGTCATGTCTGTTCTACGGGACGGCGAGTGGTTCCTTCACAAAGGAGCACGTGCCACCGAAGCGGATCCGCGCGCTTCTTGAGGCGCCTGCTTCGCTGGGGGTGCATCGAGGTGAGGAGCCGGGACATCACCCTGGAGAGACAGGCTAGCGCCGAGCCTGTACCTGCTGTGAGCTGGACTTATGCGAGCACCCCCAACGGGATTCGAACCCGTGCTACCACCTTGAAAGGGTGGCGTCCTAGGCCGCTAGACGATGGGGGCGGGGGCCGCCGAATGGCGGTCGCGAGGAGTGACTGACGATACCAGCGAGGCGGTACAGCTCAAATCGGCGTGAGTACCGATCTCGCCGCTACTGAACGGCCGCGGTGCCGAGCTCACGGTTGGAGCAGCCACGTCGTTGCCTCGGCTCCGTCTCGAATCTCGACACCAAGGCCGGCCAGTTGATCTCGGATCCGGTCAGCCTCCTCGAAGCGACTCGCGGTCCGGGCCTGCCTTCGAGTCTCGAGCATCGCCTCGACAAAGGGTCCGATGACCTCTCGCGGATCACGCAGGCCGCTGTGGCTGACGCGCCCGAGGTCGACGACTAGCGCCCGGAGGCTCGCACGTGCACGCTCCATTGCGTCACCGAAAGGGATGTCGGTCGACCAAGCCGTTATCTGAGCTTCGAGTTCGAGCACCTGGCCGACAGCACCGTCGACGTCCCGTCGAGCCAGCGCCTCTGCGAACTCACTTTCTCGCGCCCTCACGAGAGCGATCAGCGGCGAGTCGGCGTGGGCCGGCGCTGGTGCCCCCTCCAGGCCTGGGTCTACCTGACCGTCGTTGGTGGAGCGGTCCGCGCGGGTCGTCGCGACACTTATGTCCAGCGATGTGGCGCTCTTGACCTGTCCGCCCGTCGAGTTGTGAGCGACGTCGCGCGCGAGATGCTCCGCGGTTTCGAGGATCTCGTCGATCCCGATCACTGACCCGGCCGGAAAGGCGCGGGACCGCCCTGACGCCCTGACAGTCACAACTCCGAGGCCGGCGACGGTGCCGGAACGCTTGGCGAGATCGAAGGTGATGGCTGTGTGCTCGTCTACTCCGAGGACGAACGTACCGGACTCTAGTTGGCTCTCCAGAAAGGCCAGTCGCCGCTCGCCTAGGTAACAGAAACGGGTGTCATGCGTGCCGCCTTCGGCGTTGTTGTAATGGGGGATCACCGCCGCATGCAGCCCGAATGTTGCGATGAGGTCGAGACCGTCAACCCAGTAAGGGTCCTCGCCAGCTTTGTAGATCTCGTAGACCGGTACGACTCTCGCGCCGAGAGTGAGGGCGGCGGCTGACGAGAATGTGACGCCCCCGCCGTGGGTGAGGATCTCGGTGAGCACCGATGGGACTACCGTCGAGGTCCATTTCCGCAGGGCGTAGGTAGGGCTGCCCGGTCCGGCGAAGACATAGCGGGCACGACGAAGGGCGGACAGCAGGCGCTCGTCGGCGAATGGGTCATCGGCGGTCGCGGACCAAAGCCCGACGTTGGTCTCGGCCTCGGCAGCCGTAGCCGAGTGCCTGGAGACGTCGATCGTTGCTTGCAGGCTCTCGGAGAAGTAGCGCCGTATGCGCTCGCACAGCTCAGCGGCGTTCTCCTGGAAGGCAAAGGGCGTGTCGAGTAGCACGGCCGGCACCGGGGGAGGACCCAGGCGCTCGAGCATCGCTCGGTGCACCTTCACCATCGTCGGCGCGGTCTCTCCCGATCCCATGATCGTCAGCAAGCGGGGCGCCGAAGCGCCGTCAGGGCCGGAACCAAGCGGAGGTGATGCCGGTGGGACCTCGTTCAAGGCCCAGCTCCGGGCTGTGGTGTGCCGTCCCAACGGAGCCCCCCGAGGGGCTCGCCCCACGGGTCGTCCGGGATGAGGTCGTCGGCACCCGGTACTGCTTCGGGGAGACCAGAGCAGAGGAAATCGACGAGCTCACTTTGGAGTCCGGACAGGTACTGGTAGTAGAGCATCTGGACCGGCATCGTCCCGCCGAAAGCGTCCATGTCCTCTCGAACGTCCAAGGCGGTTCCGAGCACGAGTCGGACATCGTTCAGCGCTGTCATCCACCGCTGCAGCTGAACGGGGTCGAGCTTCTTGGCGTTCGCCGTCTCGGCAAGAGTCTGAAGCGCCTCTCTGTGGTGCTCGAGCAAACCTGGTCTCGCCATGTGCACGTAGTTGAGCTCCGCTTCGTCGTCTCGGGTGTAGGCGGGTGGGAACAGTCGACGGAGTGCGCTCGGAACTACCGGGGCGCTCCCAGTCATCGGAGCCTCTGGCGATCCGTAAGGGCCTACCATCTCTGCGGCAGCGTCGATCACGACGGAGCTGTCCTGGCCGGGGCCGCCAGTGGTGCCAGCGGCGATGGTGGCCAGCATTGCTTCTATCTGCCGCGGGAGCTCCCGCAACAGCGCGCGCTCAGGAGCGCTCAGGCGCACCACGCAGCCTCCAGGCTGGCTCTTGTCGGCAAGGATCCGCTTTTTCATGTTCCGCTTCGTTCCATCGTGGCCCAGAGGCCGTGCTGGTGGAGCCGGTTCACGTCCATCTCGGCCCTCTCCTTCGGTCCGCTCGACACCACGGCACGTCCTTTGTAGTGAACGTCCAGCATGAGCTTGTGCGCCCTTGCTCGCGAGTAGCCAAACAGCTTCTGGAACACGAAGGTCACGTAGGTCATCAAGTTGATCGGGTCGTTCCATACGACGACGAGCCAGGGCAGGTCGACCTCGATTGTCTCATCGGAGGCCGGCCGCTCCACCTCGACTGGGGCCGTCGTCTGCGCTGTGGCGGAAGAGCCGGTCTCTGTCATGTCGCCCCTGTCACAACCGACGGAGTGCCAACAGGGATGCGGACGGAATCTCTCTTGCCCCCGCCCCCGCCGCCCGGGCCGCGGCCGCCGCCCCCGCCGCCCGGGCTGCCCCCGCCATCGCCGCGCGTCTTCCCGGCACTGGTGTCCCCGACCCCTGGTGTGTCGTAGCGGAGGAGGTGCTCGTGCAGGGAAAGGTAGAAGGCAACGGCTGCTATCCACAAGGCCGCCACGCCGGCGATGTGGAACTCGATGACGAGGGCGTTGTCATGGAGGAAGTACTGCAGGTAACC
>JAJYGM010000484.1:389-9259 GCA_021785095.1 Actinomycetes bacterium | reverse complement strand
GGGACTGGGAGCTTGCCGTCCCGGAACCACTTCCATGCAGTCTGGTAGTGGATACCTTCTTGCTTTGCCCACTCCGACAGCTTCATTTCTCTACGCTAGTACGTCTGTTCGCCGATGATCGCTGATCAATTGGGGAGCAGTTGGCGACCCTGACTCTCGCCTCCTAGCAGTTCGGGCCGGGTACGACGCGGAACTGCGCGCGTGACCTCGGCAGCCAGGTCGCCCTCGGCGTCTTCGTAGCCACGTTCGTCTACTCGATCCTGACGATCGTCGCGATCACAAATGGCCCACATGGGACGTTGTCCCGCACCTCTCGATAACGGTGCCCGAGGCGGTCGCGTTGGTCGACCTCGTGGAGCTCATCTGCTTCATCCACCACATCACGAAGTCCATCCAGCATCCCCAGGTCATCGCGAGCACAGCCCCGGTCGCTTCGTCGTGGCCGGCCGGCCCGTGGCGACGATCTGGCCGAGCCGGGCCGCCGGAGAGGTCGTCCGCGCGCTCGAGAAGGCGCACGTGACGGGCTCCGGCGCGCCGTTGTCGAAGCGGCCGGAGCCCGCTGCGGCCGAAAGGCCCCTGCGAGGGAGTCGTGCCTCGGGGCGAGGCGCTAGCTCGCTGGCGAAATAGGCGGGACGTAGACGTCGTAGGGAACCGCGACGTCGAAGAACCGGTTCGCCGGCATCCCACCTCTGTCGTGGTGATGGCCGCGGGGAAGTCCGTACGGGTGACCTTCGAGGGTGACGTTGCTGTTGTAGGCGATGCCATTGACGTCGGAGAAGACGGTGTTGCCGGAGACGTCGACCCTCACCGGCACCGCGACCGAGAGCAGCATGACGCCTGTGGAGGCGGTCACGCCCGTATCGGGGTCGCCGGCGAGGTTGTTCGGCCCGAAGATGTTGCCAATTACCTGGATGCCGCTCACGTCCTGCTGCGGCGCGTGACTGTGGAGCGTGAACCCGCCGTTGCCGTTGTCACTGGCGAAGTTGTCGGCAAAGACGTTGTCGTACGATCCCGTGCCCGGATACGGCGTCGCGTCGAGCAGTCCAGAGCCACCGTTGCCGATCGAGACGTTGTGGACGACCAAGTTGTCGTACACGCCTGCCAGGTTCGGCTGGGGATGGCCCGACACCCCGACGGCTCGTGGATCGTGGCCCGGGAGTGTGATCCCACAGTCGAAGGCGTTGTCGGTGACCGTGTTCCAGGCAACGAGGTTGTGCGCGGTTGGCCCGACCGATATCGGCCGTCCGGCAGGACTCGTGGGCAACCCGCCGTCGCTGAGCAGGATTCCCCCGACGTTGTCGCGGACGTCGTTACCAACCACCCTCGACCAGCTGACGCCGAGGAGGTGGATGCCCTCGCCGCAGTCGTCGGCATCGGTCGGTGAGGCCGGGCACGCCGCCGTCGGAGGGAGGCTGGTGTCGTAAGACTTGTCGTTGTGCTCGACCACGTTGCCGGCAATCGTGATGTGGGAGATTCCGGCGGCGGGCGCCGTGGCGCTCGAAGGCCAGGTGCTCCTCGGCGGCTCGGCGAGGATGCCCTCGAGGTTGGCGTTCTCGAGCGTGAGGCCCCGCACCGTGACCGAGTTCGCCTCGACGAGCAGGCCGTTGGAGTCGCCTGTGGCGTCGATGACCGTGTTCGTCGCCGAACCGCCGTGGGCCGGGTCTGAGCTGATGGTGAGTCCCGTAAGGCTCGGCGGCACGACGTTGGCGTTGGCAGACTCTGTGTAGGTACCGGGCTCGAGCAGGATCTCGTCGTTGGGCGCCGCCTGTGTCAGCGCATAGCCAAGGGAGGCGCATGCGCTGGCAAGGCTGGTGCAGCTCCCGCTGTCGTGGCCGGTCGTCGCGACGTAGAGGATTGCGGCAGGCTGGCCGTCGTGGCGGTGGTGGGCCGTGGTCGCGCCGGCGCTCGAGAGCGCCACGGGCGCAAATGATGTGGCCGCGCCAGCCAGGAGCGCGGCAGTGGGCCAACGCCACCAGCGCCGGCCGGTGCCTGCGGGAGCCGGACGCCCGCCGACGATACGATAGTTGGACCTGGAGAAGCTCATGTGTTGTTCCTCCTCTCTGTGGGCTGCCAATGGCAAGCTATAGCCTGGAGATGAACGCCGCCTGAACTAAAGCGTACTGGGCGACCTTCACCGGGTGAATTCCCGGGGCAGCCCTTCGCCGGTTGGCCGCGTCATCAAAGTCGAAGCCCGGCACCTTCTGTGCCCTCCGATTTGGGCGAGTCCTGGTAGACGCGCCCAGCCGCGAGAAACCCCCGCCGGCCTGTGCAGGCAAAGGCGGTGACCGCGCAGGCCACGCCGCAGCCGATCGCCACCGCCCAGGCCTTGTGAGTGGCGGTCGTGAACCGGGCGGCCGCCAAGAGGTCCAGGTGACCCTTGCCGAAGGCGGTGCTGGTAACGAGGGTCCCCATAACCGCGACCCCGAGGACGTTGCCGATCTGGCGGGAGGTGGAGGCGATGGCCGAGGCGACACCTGCCTGCTCGGGCGGCATGCCGCTTACAGCGGTGTTGGTGATAGGAGCGTTCACGAGCCCGAATCCCAGACCGAGGACTACGTAGGAAAGTGCGAGCTCCAGGTAGGGAGTCGTCGGGACCAGGTGCAGGAGGAGGGCGGCGCCGGCGGCCAGGAACAGCCCGGCGGCCGAGAGCGGGAGCCGCGGACCGAACCGGGCTACGAGGCGGCCCGAGAGCAGCGAGCAAGCGGTGATGACGGCAGTCGCCGGGAGCAGCGACAGTCCGGCGACGAGGGCCGAGTCGCCGCGAACATCTTGTAGATAGAGGGTGTTTACGAACAAAAAGCCCGAGAGGACGAGAAAGCTTGCCAAGGCGACCGCGTTGGCCGCGGAGAACGGCGGGCTGCGAAAGAAGCCGAGCTCGAGCAGGGGTTCGCTGACGTGGCGCTCGACCAGCAGCAGCGTGATGATGGCAACGGCACCGACGGAGAACGAGGTGACGATCCTGCCTGATCCCCATCCCGCTGACGGTCCCTCTATGACCCCGTAGGTAAGAGTGGCAAGGGCTATGACGACGAGTACTTGACCCGCAGGGTCGATCCGGCGGGGCTTGGGGGCACGTGACTCCGGTACGTAGCGACGGGCGAGGAACCACACGGTCAATCCGATCGGGATGTTGATCCAGAAGACCGATCTCCAGCCCACGCCGGAAACGAGCAGCCCGCCGAGAATCGGGCCGGTTGCCGCGCCGAGGCCGAAGACGGCGCTCCAGATACCGAAAGCGCGGGCTCGCTCGGCGGGATCGGTGTACACCTGGCGCACGATGGAGAGGGAGACGGGGATGAGCATGCAACCCCCGAGAGCCTGGGCCATACGGAAGACGATGAGGGCGCTGATGTTAGGCGCGAGGCTGCACAGCAGCGAGCCGGCGGTGAAGATGAGCAGCCCCGTCGTGAAGAGCCGACGGCGGCCAAGCCTGTCGGCGGTGGAGCCCGAGAGCATGAGCAGGCTGGCGAGCACGAGCAGGTAGGCGTCGGCCACCCACTGCAGATCGGCTACCCCGACGCGGAACTGGCGCTCAATTGAGGGGAGGGCGACATTCAAGATGGTGCTGTCGACATAGGTCATGAACAGGCTCATGCTGCAGATGACCAAGATGACGAGGCGTCGGCGCCTGCCGGAGGCGCCTGCCGGATGCACAGGCGGCGACAGCGCGGCTCGTCCCAGCACTCACTCACGGTACCGGGTCGTGCCCATCGGACGTCTCAGTTGCTGCTCCCAAAGCTTGCGTCGTGCATCCCTGCTTCGCCCCGGCCAGCCGCAATCGCGCCGGCGCGGAGCTTCCAGGTAGAGCACTGCACCTGGGCGCGTTGCCCGCGGAGGGAGGGCGAGGTAGCTTTGGCGGAGCATGGGGAAGTACTTCACTCGCCGGGCCATCGGGCTGCATCTGCTCACTTTGGTGGTGGTGCCGGGGTGCTTGCTGGCTGGTTGGTGGCAGTACCACGTCGCTATGAGCGGCAACGACTTGAGCTGGTTGTACACCGTCGAGTGGCCTTTTTTTGCGCTCTACGGGTTGTTCATGTGGTGGGCCCTCGTTCACGACCAGCGCACGCCGTTCGACAGGCTCTGGGCCGCAAAGCAGCGTGCAGCCGCGGACGGGTCGGGGAGGCCGCTGCACGACATCCCCGGCTGGGCCAGAGACAAGGCTCTCTACCGGGAAGTGGTCGGAGCAAGTGCCCGAGCTCCAAAGAGCCCCGCGCTCTCGTCGCGCAAAGAGCAGGCCGCTCTCGGACCCTTTGACGAGAAGGCGGCCCGTCAGGAGCCGATCGTTGGCAAGACAGTCGACGGCATTGTTCGCATCGACACGCGCGAACGCGGGGCAGCCAGAGGCCGGCGACCGGCTGGCGTCGCCGAGCATGCCGCCGGCCCAGTGATCGATGCGCCGCTCGTTGACGTCAAGGTAGTGGTAGACGACGAGCTGGACGAATACAACCGGTACCTAGCAGATCTCTCGTGGAGGGATCCGCCCAAGCGCTGGGGCTCGCGGCGGAGCTCATCTGGGCAGTGACGAAAGTCGCGGCACCGTTCACAATCACCCATGATCACGCTAGTTGTCGTATTGGTAGTAGTAGGTTGCCCCGCCATTGTCCTGCTTGCGCGAGCCGCGCGCGCGGCGCTTGGATCCTCACAGGATGAGACAAGGTCGGTAGACCGCTACAACCAGGCGCTTCGCCGGCTGAGCACCCTGCCGGAACGAGCAGCCGCGGGCGAGCTTTACGGGTCGGCCCCAGATGAAGTGGCGTCCGCGTCCCGAGGATCTCGCCAGGACCGCTCCACCTTCTCGCCGCCCCGGCCGGCTCAGCCGGGCCACGGCGGGAGGGCGACGCTGGGTGACACTCGACGGTACCTGCCGCCGGCTGAGCCTCCAGCCCTCTCCGGACTTGCTGCTCTCTCCAGCGATGACAGGCCGTGGCTTGCCGCCGAGGCAGCCCGAGTCATCGGTCTGAACGAACGGGTGGGCGACCGCGCTCCCGCGGTCGAAGCCAACGCGCGCCTGACAGGGGGGACCGGTCTTGTCCTCATGGTGCTGCTATTCCTCGAGGGCCTGACCATACCCTTCATCGTCCGGCTGCTGTCTTGGCACGTCCTCATAGGTCTCGTATTGGTGCCTCCGCTCGTCGTGAAGATGGTCTCGGTGCTGTGGCGCTTCTCCAGCTACTACCTGGGCGATCCGCGCTACAGGCGTGCCGGGCCGCCTCATCCCCTCCATCGCGTCCTCGGGCCGCTCCTCATGGGGTCGACCCTCGTCCTTTTTGCCTCGGGGATCGCGCTGTGGCTGGCTGGGCCAAGAGACACCACGATGTTCCGGATACACCAGCTGAGCTTCTTCTTCTGGTTCGTCGTCGTGATCGTCCACGTCGCCACCCACGTGCTGCGAGCGACGCGCCTGGCGGCGGCGGACGCCGAGGATGCGAGCGCCCGCGGCGGAGCCGACGGCCGTCTCCGCCAGCGAGCCAGGCGACGGCGCACTCTCATCGGCGCCAGCCTCGTGCTCGGACTGGTGCTCGGGATCGCAGGTAGGAGCGTGTCCACGCCCTGGGGGCTCGGCGCTCCCACCCGCTCTGGTTCGAGCCTTGCCGGGGCGACAGCTCCAGGTGCTCAGCGCAGATCGGCGCGGCTCAACGTGACGGTCACAGCCAGCGGGTCCGAGCCGACGCCAATGCCGCGCTCTGCGGGGGCCGAGGCATCGCTGTCGTCGCTGGGCACGATATCGACTGTGTCGGCGAGTACCTGAGCACTGATGTAATCGACCCAGGCACGGGCCGCGGCCGCTGATCCAGACGGGAGCGCTATCTGCAAGGTGATCCTGTCAGTGACGGCTAGGCCCGCGTCCCGCCGAGCCTGTTGGACGAGACGCACGAGGTCGCGAGCCACCCCCTCGGCCTCGAGCTCCGGGTCGGTTCCGATGTCGAGGACCACGATGCCCTCGCCACGCGGCAGCACCCGGGAGGACTTCTCGTCCCGGGGGCGGAGACGGATCTCGTACTCGCCTGGTTCGATCCTGGCGCCCGCCGCCTCGACGCCGCCGCCCGGCGCCCTGCTCCACTCGCCACGGCGAGCGGCGGCGATTACGGCCTGCGTCGTGGCCCCCAGCCGGGGCCCGAGCACCGACGGAACGACCGCGAGCGTCTCATCGGCCAGATGGGTGAGGTCGTCGGTGAAGCTGACCTGCTTCACGTTGAGCTCGCTTGCTATCAGCGCGGCCAGTTCGGTCATGCCGGAAAGATGCTCACCAGCTCTGCCCGATACGGTGAGAGCGCGCAGGGGCAGGCGAGCGCGCAGGCCCGCGGCCTTCCGGATCGAGTGGCCCGCGGAGCACACCTCCCGCACCAGATCCATCGCTGAGACGAGATCGTCGTCGCTCGGCAGGTCTGCGGGATCGGGCCACGACGCGAGGTGCACACTTCGCGCTCCGGTGAGCCCGCGGTAGATCACCTCTGTAAGGAACGGCAAGAATGGCGCCGCGACGCGGCAGGTGAACTCGAGGGCCGTGTGCAGCGTGTCGTAGGCATCCTGCTTGTCCACGAGGCTCCTGGAAGTGTCGCCCGAGGCTCGCGGGCCGGTGTCCGCTTGGCCGGGATCGACGGCCATCCAGAACCGCTCCCGGCTCCGTCGCACGTACCAGTTCGTGAGAGCGTCGAGGAAGCTCGATATGGCCGTGGTGGCGCCTGCAAGGTCATTGGCCTCCATGGCGCCCGTCACCTGCGCCACGAGCTGTCGCGTCTTGGCCAGTGCGTAGCGGTCGAGCAAGCCGCTCTGGCTCGTCCGGAGCTGTCCCCGCATCGAGTCGGCGTTCGAGTAAAGGCTGAGGAAGTACCAGGCGTTCCAGAGCGGGTTGAGCACGAGACGCACCGGCGCTGCCATGGCGCTCGATTCGATGACGCCATCCTGTCCGCGAAGGACGGGCGAAGATAGTAGGTACCACCTCATTGCATCTGCGCCCTGCTCGGCAAAGACCTCCTCGGGATCGGGAAAGTTGCGCAGCCGCTTGGAGAGCTTGCGCCCGTCCTCGCCGAGCAGGACGCCGTGAGCTATGCATGAGCGGAAGGGCGGCTTACCGAACAGAGCCGTCGCGAGCACATGAAGCGTGTAGAACCAGCCGCGTGTCTGGCCCACGTACTCGACGATGAAGTCAGCAGGGAAGTGCTGCTCGAAACGGTCCCGGTTCTCGAAGGGGTAGTGCAGCTGAGCAAACGGCATCGAGCCGGACTCGAACCAGCAGTCGAGCACGTCAGGTATTCGACGCATCGTCGCGCGACCCGTCGGATCGTCCGGGTTGGGCCGAGTGAGCTCGTCGATCGCGGGACGGTGGAGATCATCTGGTCGAACACCGAAGTCACGTTCCAGCTCGTCAAGGCTTCCGTACACGTCTACTCTGGGAAAGGAAGGGTCGTCGCTCTTCCAAACAGGAATCGGCGTTCCCCAGAAGCGGTTGCGGCTGATGCTCCAGTCGCGCGCTCCCTCCAGCCACTTGCCGAAAGCCCCAGGCCCCACGTGCGACGGCGTCCAGCGGATCTGCCGGTTCAGCTCCACCATCTCGTCCTTGATGGCGGTCACGCGGATGAACCACGAACTCACTGCTCGATAGATGAGCGGAGTGTCGGTCCTCCAGCAGTGCGGGTAGCTGTGGGTGTACTCCTCGACTCTCACGAGCGCGCCAGCCGCCGTCAGGAGCTCGATGATGGGCTTGTTCGCGTCGAAGACCTGGGTACCCGCGAGGTCCGCGATCTCGCTGGTAAACCGTCCACGCTCGTCTACCGGGCAGACGACCGCGATACCGGCCTGCTCACAGGCCTGCTGGTCGTCCTCGCCGAACCCAGGAGCCATGTGTACGATGCCGGTACCTTCGTCAGTCATCACGAAGTCGGCGCTGAGAACCTTGAAGGCGTTCTGCTGAGCCGCGAAGTGATCGAACAAGGGGCGATAGCCACGCCCGACGAGAGCCGAGCCCTTAACAGTTCCGAGCAGGGTCGTGCCTTCGAGCTCGGCTGCGTAGCCGTCGCGGCAGTCGGCGCCGATGACAAGACGCTCAGTGCCGTTCGGAGTGGCACGCTCCAGCACCGCATAGTCGAGTGATGGTCCGACCGCGACGGCAAGATTGGAGGGTAGCGTCCATGGGGTCGTCGTCCACACGAGCAACCTGGGTGATCCGGCGAGCAAGTCAGACCGCGTGCCGGAAAGCGGTTCCAGGTCGATGAGCACTGTCACTGCTGGATCAGTGCGATCGCGATAGGAGTCGTCCTGGCGGGTTTCGAAGTTGGAGAGCGGTGTCTCGCACTCCCAGCAGTAGGGCAGCACACGGTACCCTTCGTAAGCCAGGTCCTTCTCGTAGAGCCGGCGGAATGCCCAGAGCACGCTCTCCATGAAGCTCAGGTCCATCGTGCGGTAGTCGTTCTCGAAGTCGACCCAACGACCCTGGCGGGTCACGTACCGTTCCCATGCATCGGTCGTACGTTGCACTATCGCTCGGCAAGCGTCGTTGAAGCGGCCGATGCCGTAGCTCGTGACGGAGCTACGGCCCGAGACTCCGAGCTCGCGTTCGGCTTCCATTTCGGCCGGCAGGCCGTGGCAGTCCCAGCCGAAGCGCCGCTCTACGCGGTGCCCGCGCATCGTCTGGTAGCGCGGAACCGCATCCTTCACGAAACCGGTCAGCAGGTGGCCATAGTGCGGGAGCCCGTTTGCGAACGGCGGTCCGTCGTAGAAGACGAACTCGGTATCGGTCGAGTGCAGCTCGACTGACGTGGCAAAAGTCTTCTCGGCGAGCCAGAGAGCGAGCACTTCCTCTTCGAGGCTGGGGTAGCGCGGTTGCGGTTGCACCTCCGGGTAAGGTCCCGCGGCAACATGTGGTGGGCGGC
>JAJYGM010000484.1:0-379 GCA_021785095.1 Actinomycetes bacterium | reverse complement strand
GATCGCGCATGCCCCCAGCGTATTGCGAGCTGTCAGGATATCGAGTCGGTGCCAGGCAGAACGGAGATGCATGGAATGATGCTGCGCAACTCTTGGTTATCCTCGCGAACCGCCCGGCGTCGCCTGCCACGGCCGTTGGCTCTCGCCGGCGGCTGGCAGTATCGTCGTGCACCCTTCCTCGGGAGAGGAGATCTCCGACACTGATGGCGACCACTACTACCACCAAGACGAGCCCGACTGGCACGTCGGCAAAGAAGACCGCCGCAGCCGGGCCGAGGGCTGTCGCGAAAAGGACCGAGAAATCGGACGCGGCGCAGGAGATCAAGCCGTCCAAGACGGCTCGCTCTGCCAAGGCGACAGCTGCGAAGGCGACTGCAGC
>JAJYGM010000088.1 GCA_021785095.1 Actinomycetes bacterium | reverse complement strand
CCGCGGCGAAGGAGGCGGAGGCGACAAGGAACGCGGCTGCGACGATCGATGCGTGGGCCGACTTCGCCTCGGCGCCATAGACGACAATCGCCGCCGCACCGAGCGCGGCCGTGCTGGTCTTGAGGAATTGCCGCCGGTTCAATCGGGACATGGTTCCAACCTCCGGGATGGGCGCAGCACGCCGTCACGGCCTCGGGACGGATTGGCACGGCAGTGTGGGATGTCGCGGACGGGACGTCAAGCCGGCGCGGCCGGCGCACCTCCCACGATTTGCGGCCTCCGAGCTTCTCGCGAGCGCGGCGGGTGAGTCAGCCGACCTTGCGACTGCAGTTTGGGATCCGATTGAACCTGGCGGCTGGAGATCCCCAAGCCCGGCGTCAGCAGCGTGGCGAGTGGCGCCGCCTTCGAGGGGGCCGGGAGCCGGGTCCCGCCGACGTCTTGACGGACGAGAATCCGTTATATAGGATGACGCTCGAGATGTACTGCACGGCGCCGATCGGATGCGGAGCGCGGGTCCCTCACCGGGCCGTCCGCAGCGCGTGCATGTGCACCTGTAGGTAGCCGGGCCCGGGGCGCGCTCCAGGCGCATCCACCGGGGCGACCGGCGAACCCCCTTCCACCAGTCCCTTCCCCGCGCGAGGCCGTCGCCCCGCACGCATCGAGGAGCTCGTCATGAGCGCAGCACTGAAGAAGGCCATCATCACGTTGAGCGACGCCGTCGCGCGCAACCCGCAGGCCGCGAATGCGAGCTTCCGCGCCGTCACCGTCTCGGAGTCGGAAGGATTCACGACGGCGTCGCGCATCCGCGGCTTCCACGTTCCCCTGGACGAGCCAAAGGATCTCGGCGGCAACGACACGGGGCCCAACCCGGTGGAGGCGGTCCTCGCCGCGCTCGGGAGCTGCCAGGCCATCGTCTACCGCGCCTACGCGGCGGCCCTCGGGCTCCAGGTCGACCGCGTCGAGGTCGAGGTGCGCGGGCATCTCGATCTTCGCGGTTTCCTCAACCTGGCGCCGGTGGGCGCCGGGCTCGGCGGCGTGACCTTCGTGACGCGCATCGAGTCGCCCGAGCCGGCGGAGAGGGTCCGTGAGCTGGCGCGCCTGGTGTCCGAGCACTGCCCAGTGCTGGACACGCTCCAGCGGCCGGTCCCGGTCACCGGCGAGGTCGAGGTCGTCTCGACTCCCGACCGCCGCACGGCGTCTGCAGCCTGACCGGGGCTCGCCATGACCGTGCCCCACTCCGCCCTCGACCTGATCGGCCGAACTCCGATGGTGAAGCTCCGGGGGTTCGACACCGGCGCATGCGAGCTGTTCCTGAAGCTCGAGAGCCAGAACCCCGGCGGCTCGATCAAAGACCGGATCGGTCGGTCGATGATCGACGCCGCCGAGCGAAGCGGAGACCTCGGTCCGGAGCGCCCGCGTCTCGTCGAGGCGACGGCGGGGAACACCGGCCTCGGGCTCGCGCTCGTCGCAGTACAACGTGAATACCACCTCACGCTCGTCGTACCGGACAAGATGAGCCAGGAGAAGATCCACCACCTGAAGGCGCTCGGAGCCGAGGTCATACTCACGCGCTCCGACGTGGAGAAGGGCCACCCCGACCACTACCAGGACCTCGCGCAACGCATCGCCCGTGACGACGGGGCATTCTACGTGAACCAGTTCGGGAACCCGGCCAACCCGCTGGCTCACGAGTGGACCACGGGCCCGGAGATCGCCGAGCAGCTCGGCGGACGGCTCGACGCCATGGTGTGCGGCGTCGGGTCGGGTGGGACCATCACCGGGCTGTCACGTCACTTCGCCCGACGGATCCCCTCCTGCGAGATGGTGCTCGCGGACCCGGAGGGCTCCGTGCTGGCGGGTTACGTGCGCGACGGGACGATCGGGACGCCCGGGTCCTGGCTCGTCGAGGGCATCGGCGAGGACTTCGTCCCCCCCATCTGCGATCTCTCGCGCGTCCGCCACGCCTACACCATTCCCGACCGCGAGAGCATGGACACCGCGCGTGCCCTGCTCCGGCGGGCGGGGATCCTCGCCGGCTCCTCGTCCGGGACCCTGCTGGCCGCGGCCCTGCGCTACTGCCGCGACCAGAGCACCCCCAGGCGCGTCTGCACGCTCGTCTGCGATAGCGGCAACAAGTACCTGTCGAAGATGTTCAGCGACGACTGGATGGCGGACCAGGGGCTCGCGGATCGAGCTGCCACGGGTGACCTCCGCGATCTCGTCGCTCGCCGGCACGCGGACCACGCCGTCGTGACCGTCGCGCCCGGCGACACCTTGCTGACTGCGTACGCGCGAATGCGCATGTACGACGTCTCGCAGCTCCCCGTCCTCGAAGGGAGCCGGCTCGTCGGCATCGTCGACCAGTCCGACCTGCTGCACGCGGCGGTGGACGATGCCGCACGTCTTCGCAGGCAGGTCCGGGAGGTCATGACGACGCGGCTGCGGACCGTCACCCCGTCGGCGCCCGTCGACGAGGTGGTCCACCTCATCGACGACGGATGCACCCCGATCGTCGTGGACGGCGACGCGTTCCTCGGGCTCGTCACCTCGATCGACGTGGTGAACCACCTGCGGAGGCAGCTGCACGGCTGACGGCGCGGCCCGCCCGTCCGTCACGAGAGGCCAGGGGCTCTCCTTCGTCGAGCCGAGCCGTTGCCCGATCCTCTCAGGGGACGAGCACCACCTTGCCGACGTTCTTGCGCGACTGGATCTGCCGGTGCGCCTCGCCGGCACGCGCGAAGGGGAAGGTCGAGTCCACGTGCGGGCGGATGACGCCGCGCTCGTGGAGGGCGAGGAGCGCCCGCAGCTCCTCGGCCATCATCTCGACCTCGCCCCACAGGTGGCCGAGGTTGACGCCGGCGACGGCGCGGTTGTCGTTCATGAGCGCGATGGGCGTGAAGATCGGGACCTTGACCACCTCCCGGGCCAGCCGGAGGTAGTTGCGCCGCTCGCCGCCGGCGAGGTTGGCGAAGCCGTAGGCGACGAGGCGGCCGGCGGGCCGGAGCAGGCGGTATCCCTTCTTCCAGTCCTTCCCGCCGAGCGGATCGAGCACCACGTCCACCCCCCGCCCGCCCGTGAGGCGACGCACTTCGCCCTCGTAGTCCTGCGTCCTGTAATCGATGGGGTGCTGGCAGCCCTCCTGACGCAGCGCCTCGTGCTTCGACGCCGAGGCGGTGCCGAAGGTCTCGACGCCCTCCACCGTCCGGCAGAGCTGCAGGGCGGCCAGCCCCACCCCACCCGCCGCCATGTGCACCAGCACCTTCTCCCGCGGCCGCAGGGCCGCAACCCGCAACAGCGCGTGATAGGCGGTGACGTAGTTCAGGGGCAGCGCCGCGGCCTCCTCGAAGCTCATCCCTTCCGGCATCGGCAGCACCTGGGCCGCCGGGACGCAGACCAGCTCCGCCTGTCCGCCGAAGCGGGTCATGCCCAGCACCCGTGCCCCCACCGCCGGCGCCGTGACGCCCGTGCCGAGCGCGTCGATCACGCCAGCGACCTCGTAACCGACCACGGCCGGCAGCCTCGGCGCGTCGGGGTAGAGGCCGAGGCGCGCCATGATGTCGGCGAAGTTGAGGCCGGCGGCGTGCACCCGGACCCGCACCTCGCCCGCGCCGGGGATCGGGTCGGGCCCTTCGCGCACCTCCAGCACCTCGGGGCCTCCCACCCGCGTGGTCCAGATCGCTCTCATCGGCTCCCTCCTGTCCCTGCGATCGTCTCGACCGGGCGTCCCTCGAACGTCGCGGCGGCCCCCCCTCGTCTACCATGCCCACCCCGGGCCCGCCGCCGAGCACTTGATCGCGCATCCGGTTATGTCTCCGGTCGAAACCGCAGGTACCAACCGGTCGAACCCAGGAGCCAGAACGTGAACAAGTGCATCTTCCTCGCGGGCGCGTCCGGCGCCATCGGCCGGCACCTCGCGCCGCTGCTGGTGGCGAACGGGTGGCGAGTGGTCGGCACCACGCGGTCCGTGGACAAGGTGCCCGTGTTGCGGCACCTCGGGGTCGAACCCGTGGTGGTCGACGTCTTCGACGCCAGCGCGCTCCGGTCCGTCATGGCCGAATCCCGCCCGGAGGTCGTGATCCACCAACTCACCGACCTGCCGTTCGCGCTGGCCGGCGACGAGATGGCCGCCGCCCTGGTGCGCAACGCCCGCCTCCGTGACGTGGGCACGCGCAACCTCGTCGCGGCCGCGGTCCACTCCGGCGCCAGGCGGCTCATCGCCCAGAGCATCGCGTTCGTCTACGGCGAGGGGCCGCTGCCGCACCGCGAGGAGGATGACCTGCTCCCCTTCACGCACCCCACGTACGGCGAGACCACTCGCGCCGTGGCGAGCCTCGAGCAGCAGGTGCTCGCCGCGCCCCTCGACGGGATCGTCCTCCGGTACGGACTGTTCTACGGCCCCGGCACCGGCTTCGACGCCCCCATCGCACCCGGCTCCGTGCACGTCGAGGCCGCCGCGAAGGCCGCCGAGCTCGCCGTCACCAGGGGCACGACCGGCATCTACAACGTCGCCGAGGCCGACGGCGCCGTCGTGAGCGAGAAGGCCGCCAGGGTGTTCGGGTGGACCGCCGACTGGCGGGTGCGGCGGTGAGGCGGCTCCGCCGCAGAGCACGTCCGTGCTCGACGATGGTCACTGCCGCGCCACGTTTGGCGACGCTGCGGCCTCGCCACCCTCACCGCTGGAACGGTCGCGGCGCCGACGTGGCGAACTGCGGCGGGTAGACGACGTCCTGGCGGTGGTCGGGCCTCCACTGGACGATCATGGTCCGCCCGTCCTTCGGGAGCCGGTCGTCACCGAAGGAGAGTCCCTCCGCCTTCACCTGGTAGAGGTCGGGATCGCCGGCGGGGATGTTCACCTGCCGGAACGCGGCCAGGATCTTCTCGGGATCCGTGGAGCCCGCGAGCTCGAGCACGCGCTGGATCACGCGCGCCGCCTGCGCCGCCTGGATCGCGTTCTGGCCGATCTCGGTCTTCAGCAGCCTCGCGCCCTCGAGCTCCTTCATGATCGCCGTCACCGCGGGCAGCCTCGCGTCCGGCGAGAAGGGCGTCATCGCGAACAGGTTCCGGGGGAGGACCGAGCCGCCCACCTCCGGCCCGAGCTCGCGCCAGAGCGACGTGTCGGCGAACCCGCTGGTGCCGCCGACGAAGATCGCCTCGTGGTAGTTGAGGTCGTGCCGGGCCTTGAGCAGGAGCTGGCCGTCGCGCGCCAGCACCAGCCCGATCGTGAAGTCGGGCTTGAGCGCGCGCAGGCGCATCACCGCGGCCGCGTGGTCCTGCGCCTTCACGTCGAGCGGCACCTCGCCGACGACGTTGAACCCCTTCGCCTCGAGCCGCTCGCGGAGGAACCGGTTGATCTGCTGGCCGCCCTCGTAGTTCGAGTAGACCATCGCGGCGTTCCTGAGCTTGAATCCCTGCTCGCGGTTCAGCCAATCCACGAACTCCGCCATCGTCGCGGCGTACCCGCGATCGTAGGGGAAGCCGATCGAGTAGAGCCACCGCGACCGCGATCCGGCGCCCCAGAGCGACAGCGCGGGCACCTTCATCTCGTCCAGCACCGGGCAGAGGGCCAGCATCTGGGCGCTCAGGATGCTGCCCATGATCATGGCGACGCCGTGCTGCGACGCCAGCCGTCGAGCCTCGGCGGCGGTGCGCGACGGCTGCGAGGCGTCGTCCCCGACGATCAGCTCGATCCTGGCGCCGCCCATGCTCTTGATGCCGCCGTGGTCGTTGATCTTCTTGATCATGTACTCGAAGACCGGCTCGCCCTCCTGCGCGTACGCGGAGAGGCTGCCGCTCATCGGCTGGATCACGCCGATCTTGATGGTCTTCGGCTCGGCGCTCGCCGTGTGCGCGCCGGCTGCGATGGCGAGCACGACGATCAGCCGGAACGCCCTGGACGTCGTCTCGAGCAAGGTCATCTCCTGGGTTGACGCCAATATACCAGCCACGGCCCCTCCGCCGCGCGACCCGCGAGGCGACGCGGTGCGCGCGAGACCGATCCACCACGAGGTCACGATCCGTTAACTTCGCGGCGCCCTCCTCGCCGTCTACCGCCATGCGCGGATGCGAACTACACTAAACCGTCCCTTCGCCCCGAGGTGCCCGATGAGCCAAGACGCCGCCACCCTGTCCGAAGAGCTCGAGGGCTTCGCCGTGCGACGGGGTGCGGACCTGGTCGGGGTCGCGGATCTCGCGCCGGCCCGGGAGGCCGTCCTCTCCCAGGGAGGCCCCAGGGTCGCGCCCTTTCCGCGCGCGGTGTCGATCGGGATGCGGCTGTCCGACGCCGTCGTGGACGATCACCAGCCCACCGAGAGCCACGGCGCGAGCCCGTACTGGCCCCACGTCTACGGCGTCGTCTCCCCCTCCCTCGACCTCATCGCGAACGACGTCGCGCGGTGGCTCGCCGCGAGGGGCCACCGGACCCTCGCGGTCCCGGCGTCCATGCCGTACGACACGAAACGGCTGCAGGGCATCTTCTCGCACAAGCTGGGCGCGCACCTGGCGGGGCTGGGCTGGATCGGCAAGAGCTGTCTCCTGCTCACCGAGCCGTTCGGTCCACGGGTGCGCTTCGCGACGGTGCTCACCGACGCGCCCCTCGAGACCGGGGCGCCTCACGACCGCGGGTGCGGAAGCTGCAAGGCCTGCGTCGACGCCTGTCCCGTGGGAGCGTTCACCGGCGTGGAGTTCAAGGTCACCGACGATCTCGCGGTCCGCTTCGACACGCAGGCCTGCAAGGAGTACCGGAAGACCCACGCCTGTGGAGTGTGCGTCGCGTCGTGCCCGAAGGGCATGGTCGCAGCTCGCCGCCACAGGGCCGCGGCGCGCGCCGGCTGACCGCCCTCGGCGCGGGCCACCGCTTCGCGTCCGGCGGCACGCGCGACCACGTCACCGCTCGAACACCTCCACCACCGGGTAGAAGTTGGCGCTGTCGATCGACATCATCAGGAAGGTCGTGGGCGACACGACGTAGATGACGTTTCCCTTCGTGTCGGTCGTGCGGCCGGTCGCTGCGACCGCGATCGGGCCGCTCGCCGCCTCCCCCCAGTAGGCCGCGCCGTACTCGTTGACGTCCATCGTGGTGGAGAGAGTGCCGTCGCCGCTCGACGTCGCGACCCCGGATGCCTGCGTCGAGCCGAACGCGCCCCCCGGCGCCTGGCTGGAGAAGTAGTTCCCGCTGATGGAGCCGGCCGTGAACGGTCCGGCCACCTGCGGCAGGATCATGCCGATCGAGCCTCCCGCGTCCGCTCCGAGCATGAGCGCTGTGTTCGGCGCGACGAGGTACCACTTGCCGCCGACGGCCGACGCCTCCGTGTAGATGGGCGCGTGCCCGTCGGGGGTCACGGCGTAGGTGTACGCGATGCCGCTCGCCGATGAGATGTTGCCCCCGGCGTTTGCGTCGACCGACAGGGTCAGATGCCCGGCCCCGTCCGCCGAGACCATCGTCAGCACCGAGGTGGTCAGCATCGAGTAGCCCTGCTGGTCGTAGTTAGCCGTCTGGTAGGCCACGCTGTTGCCGCTCAGCGAGCCGAGGCCGAACGGCCCGGTCTGCGCCAGCATCCTGCCGCTGAGCACACGTCCGGGGGCGGTGGCATCCGAGACCAGGACGACGAGGTGTCCCGCGTCCACCACGTAGAGCGCGCCCTTCCCTCCCACGCCGGTCAGCGCGGGCGCCGTCAGGTCCGAACGGCCGCCGCCAGAAGGCGCACCGAAGCTGCCGGTCCAGGCGGTCCCGAGGACGGCGGGGCTGCCGAAGCGCTTGTCGTCGAGCAGCCCGTTCGTCAGGTGGCCCGCGCCGTCGGCCTGCGCGGTCCCGCCCATCGCCTCGCGCGGGCCGGCGCCGTTCCACCCGTTGAGCACGAAGGCATGGGGGCCGGCGATGGCGCCGGGCGTGAAGGCGCTCGCATCTTGCCGCCACAGCGCGCCGGACAGCACGGTGCTGGCGGGTGTGCCCATCTCGACGAGGCCACCCTTCGTCGCGACCCCGCCGGCGACACGGCCCAAAGCGATCGCGAAGGTCTTCTCGAGGGACCCGACCGTCAGGGTCACCGTGCCGCGGTGGTCATCCGCGACGACGTACGTCCCCCTCAAGGAGGTGGCGTGACCCACCGCGGCCGGCCCGAAGTGATAGTCGGCCTCGCCACCCGTGACGTTGCCGCAACCATCGGCGACGAAGCTCCCCACGGCGGCGATGCCGTTGCGGCCCGCGAGCTCGAAGCCCTGCAACAGGAATGCGTACGGGCCGTCGAGGAGCGGCGCGTTGGCGGCGCAGGCCCGGGCCTGGACCGTCAACGTGACCGAGGCGCTCTTGGCAGGGTTCTGCACGGAGGTCGCCGTGACGGTGACGGTGAACTGGACCGTCACGTCGGACGGTGCCACGTAGCTCGCGCCCCCACCCGAAGTGGGCGTGAGGGTCCCACAGGACGCAGGGCAGCTCGGCCCCGCGAGGCCCCAGGTGACCTCGCCGTTCATCGCGTTGTTCACCTGCGCAACCAGTGCGAGCGTGCCACCGGAAGGCACACCGTTCGCGCCGCCCTGGGTCGTGATCCCGACGCTGATGTCGTCCGGGACGCTGCCGCCACCTCCCCCGCCCCCGCCGCCGCTGCAGGCAGCCAGGAGGCTCCCGAGAATTGGCGTCATGATCCAGCCCGCGAGGCGGCCCCCGTGTCTGATCGCGTTCATCGCGGTCCCCCAAGCTCTCGATGGCCGGGACCCAGGACCTGACACGTTGTCGGACGACGGCCAGCGGCCTCGACCCTGCGCGTCGAGCCACGCGCCCGCAAGGAGCGTCGCGTCGCGCCCGGTGGATGGACCCCGCTCGTGGTCCCGGCACGGTTTGCGGGCCGCCCACGCCGCCGACCACCGCCGGTCCGTCACCGCCAGCGGGGGAGCCTCCTCAGCCGAGCCTCTCCGCCACGACGAAGACGCCGTGGTCCTCGACGAGGATCCCGCCCGCGCCGCGCCGCGCGTCGAAGGCGACGACGAGCTGGCTCCGGAGGCGGGACCGCAGGTGCGCCGGGAGGAAGGTGAGCAGGTTGCCGAAGGCGCTCGCCTCGAAGAACGAGACGACCTCCTCCCCGGTGTCGTACCGGCGCCCGCGTCGGAGGACGTGCAGCTCCCGGAGCGCGAGTCGCGCGTCGCCGAGCATGACGACGATCTCGGTGAGCGTGGCCGCGGGCACCACGGACAGCGCCTGCCGAGCATGGTCCCTGTACGCCGGCTGGACGAGGACGGAGCGGAGCACCTCGGCGAACGTCCCCTGGCGTTGCAGCTCCTTGCCCAGCGTCGTCAGCCCGGCGCGGCCGCCGGGCCGCAGCACGCGGGCGAGCTCCGCCAGGGCCCTCGGCTTGTCCTCCACCCAGTGGAAGACG
>JAJYGM010000307.1 GCA_021785095.1 Actinomycetes bacterium | reverse complement strand
TGCGCCGGCGTCGCGGCCCGCAGGGCGCGACCGTCGCGACCGTCGTCGAGTGCGCGCCGTTCGAGACGATGGAGCTCTTGTGACCGGTTGGCCCGGCGGAGCGGCCGGGCGGAGCGGCCGGGCGGACCCTCGCAGCGCGCGCTCGTCGGACGGCTCGCCGCCAGTCGCGGCCGAGGCGTCTAGGTGACGTCGCGGCGGAACGTCGTGAAGTAGCCGACCATCGCGGTGCCGACGCCCCAGACGACGAGGGCCACCGCTCCAAGCCACCAGCTGAGGAGGACGTGGGCTGTCGCCGCGGCGCTGGCGCCTCCCGGCCCTCGCGCCGCCACCCCTCCTGCGATCGCCTGCGTCGCCCGTGTCGGCAGGAAGTTCACGTCCATGTGCGCGAGCGAGCTGAAGATCGCCACGATGATCGGCTCGAGGACCAGGGTGAGCCCGATCGCGAGGATCACACCGGCGATCTGGTTGCGCACGAGGGTGCCGATCCCCATGCCGTAGACGGCGAGCAGGATGTAGGCCGCGAGCATGCCGGGCAGGACGGGGCCGACCTGATGGAGCAGCGCCGACACCGAGCCCCCCTCGGCGAGGAGGAGGGGGATGCCCATGGCGCCGATCATCACGAACGACGCGACGCCCATGAAGAGCGCCCACAGCGCCGAGGCGAGCACCTTCGCGCTGAGCACGTCCGCACGGCGCGGGTGAGCCAAGAGGGTCGAGGTGAGCACGCGGTGGCGGTACTCGGTGGTGATGGACAGGACCCCGAGGACGGGCGCCATCACGATCGCCGCCGTGTAGCCCGCCCCCATGAGGCGGCGCAGGCCTGTGGTGGTCGTCGGAGCCGAGAAGTGCACCACGCCCTGGCTCCCGTTGATGAACGACGTCGTGATGTCGAGTCCCGTGAGCAGCAGGACGACCGCGATGCACACCCAGGCCCCGGGCGTGGTGCGGAACTTGAAGAGCTCCGCGCGGATCAGCCGAGGAGAGAGCGTCATCGTGCCCCCACCGCGGCGGGCGCCCCGCGGGTGGTCATCGATGTGGTGAGCTCGAGGAAGAGGCTCTCGAGGTCCTGGCTCACCTGGACGAGCTCGTAGACGACGACGCCATTGGACGCGATCAGCGGTCCGAGTCCCTCGGGGGTCGCGCCGTCGATCATGAGTGCGTCTTCTCCGAGCTGCCGGGGCGTGTACCCGGCGGCGTGGGCGAGCGCCGCCAGCCGGTCGCGCTCGGGGGTCCGCACGCGCATCGACGACCGCGACTGGCTCGTGAGCAGGGAGAGGGGACCCTGCGCCCGTAGCCGTCCCCCTGACACGATCACCACGTCGTCGACCGTCTGGGCCATCTCGGCGAGCAAGTGAGACGAAACGAGCACCGTGCGTCCCTCGGACGACAGGTGGCGGAGCAGGTCGCGTACCCACGCGATCCCCTGGGGGTCGAGACCGTTGGTCGGCTCGTCGAGAACGAGGACGCCAGGGTCGCCGAGCAGTGCGCCTGCGAGCTGGAGCCGCTGTCGCATGCCGAGCGAGTACCCGCCGACCCTGCGCCTCGCGTCGGCGGTGAGCCCGACGAGCTCGAGCACCGGGTCGATCCTCGAGAGGTCGATCCCGGCCTCGATGGCCAGCATCTCGAGGTGTGCCCGGGCGCGCCGCGACGGGTGGAAGTTCGTCGCCTCGAGCACCGCGCCAACATGGCGAGCCGGCTCGGGGATGTCACGGTAGCGGCGGCCGCCGATCGAGCAGCTCCCAGACGTTGCCGACGCGAGGTCGAGGAGGATCCGCAGCGTCGTGGTCTTCCCCGCCCCGTTCGGGCCGAGGAACCCGGTCACGCGTCCGGGCTCGACCGTGAAGCTGAGATCGTCCACCGCGGTGACGGAGCCGAACCGCTTCGTGAGCCCACGGACCTCGATGGTGGCGCCAAGAACGTGCCTGTCCACGGTGGTCACGAGCTGACGCTACCCCGAGCGCCCGGCGCGATCACGGTCGCCCGCGCCCCGTCGCCAGAACCGACGTCGCCACGCTCAGCGGGCGGCCACCGCCGCGCCTTCCAACGCGAGCAGGCGCCGCTTCGTGCCGGTTCCTCCCGCGTAGCCCCCGAGCCTCCCGTTCGCGGCGACCACCCGGTGGCACGCGAGGACGATCGGCAGCGGGTTGGCGCCGACCGCCTGCCCGACTGCCCGCGACGCGGCGGGCCGACCCAGGCGGCGGGCGAGGTCGCCGTAGGTGGTCGTCGCGCCGTAGGGGATGTCGGCGAGCGCCTCCCACACCGCGAGCTGGAAGGCGCTCCCGCGTGGCGCGAGAGGGAGCGAGAACGACCTGCGCGTGCCGCAGAAGTACTCCTCGAGCTCCACGGCGGCGACGCCCAGCAGCGGCGGCACGATCTGCGGAAGAGCCGGCGGCACCGCGGCGCCCGGCAGAAAGAAGACGCCGGTGAGGGCCGCCGCGTCACCTTCGAGCACCAGCGGCCCGATCGGCGTGTCGATCGCGAGCCACGGAGGGACGCCGGCGCCACGGGCGTCGCCGGCAATCGTCGTGGTGCGGGGAGTCGGCGTGGTGAGACGCTACCGCGTCTGCAGGCTGGCACCGCCCGAACGCAGCAGGCGTCGCGCGGTACCCGCGATCCCGACGGCGTCGAGGCCGTTCGCGGCGAGGATCTCGTCCGGCGTGGCGTGGGGGAGGTACGCAAGCGGCAGGCCGCAGATGCCCACGGCCGGGCGCCGCGAGGGATCGCCTGATGCGCCGACCAGCGCGGCCGCGACCGCCGAGCCGACGCCTCCTGGTGCGATCCCGTC
Source organism: Actinomycetes bacterium (assembly GCA_021785095.1). The sequence goes on along the minus strand of JAJYGM010000307.1, from coordinate 6,589 downwards.
CTCGGCCGTCACGACCACTGCGTGGCACCCCGCGTCGGCGAGCATCTCGGGATCGAGGGGGCTCGCGACCCGCACGTCCCACAGGGTCGCGGCCACGCCCTCTCGGCCCAACAGCTCGACGGCCTGCTCGCACGCCTCGAGGAGCTTGCCTACTGCGAGGAGGCAGACCGAGCCGTCGCCGGCCGTGAGCCGACGGGCCCGGAGTCCCGAGCCGGTCTCAGCTGCCCGCCGGGCAGGCGTCTTGGGCCAGCGGATCGCGACTGGCCCTGCCGTGTGCTCGAGGGCGTCGTGCAGCATGACCCCCACCTCCTCGTAGGACGAGGGCGCAAGCACGGTCATCCCGGGGACCTTGGTGAGCAGGGCGAGGTCGAAGATCCCGTGGTGGCTCGGACCGTCGTCACCGGTCACCCCCGCGCGGTCGAGGCAGAGCACGACCGGGAGGTGGTGGAGCCCCACGTCGTGGAGCACCTGGTCCCACGCGCGATTGAGGAAGGTCGAGTACACGGCGACCACCGGACGCAGCCCGCCCATGGCCATCCCTGCGGCGGCGGCGACGGCATGCTGCTCGGCGATCCCCACGTCGACCAGCCTGTCGCCGTAGCGCTCGGCAAAGGGGATGAGGCCAGTCGGCCCGGTCATCGCGGCGGTGAGCGCGAAGAGCTCGGGCCGTGAGGCGGCCTCGCGGACGAGCGCCACCCCGAAGGCGTCGGTGTACGTCGGCACGCTGCCCTTGGGGACCCGCGGCTGGCCGGTCGCGGCGTCGAACGGGGAGACGTCGTGGAGGCGCTTCTCGGCATCGCGCTCTGCGGGTCCGTAGTCGCGGCCCTTCACGGTATGGACGTGCACCACGACGGGGCCAGCGGACGCAGCTGCCTGGCCGAGCGCGGCCTCGAGCGCGTCGAGGTCGTGGCCGTCGACGGGGCCGATGTAGGCGAAGCCCAGCGCCTCGAAGAACGCGGACGGCGCCGACGACCCCGGCGCTGACTGCCGCGCGCCGGCGCTGCCGGCTCCAGCGGCCGTCGTGAGCGGGGAGACCGTAGGAGCATACGAACGCCCGTTGTCGTTCAAGACGACGAGGACGCGGCGGTGTGCGACCCCGATGTTGTTCAGGCCCTCGTAGGCGAGCCCTCCGGTCAGCGCGCCGTCACCGACCACAGCGACGACGTGGTGGCACTCGCCGCGCGCGTCGCGGGCGCGCGCGAGGCCGTCGGCGTAGCTGAGCGCAGTCGACGCGTGGCTGTTCTCGACGAGGTCGTGCACGGATTCCGCGCGGTTCGGGTACCCGGAGAGGCCGCCAGCTCTCCGGAGCCGCGCGAAGCCCTCCGCCCTTCCGGTCAGGACCTTGTGGACGTACGCCTGGTGGCCGGTGTCCCACACGATAGGGTTTGCCGGGGAGTCGAAGACCCGGTGGAGCGCGATCGAGAGCTCTACTGCGCCGAGGTTCGATCCGAGGTGCCCTCCGGTACGTGCCAACGAGACGACGAGGAATCGACGTATCTCCGCCGCGAGGCGCTCGAGCGCGGGCCGGTCCATCGCGCGAAGCCGCGACGGGGTGAGGTCCCGCAGGAGGTCTGGCACCCGCGCGGCGTCGAGGCCGTGCCCGTTGCCGTTCGCCGCAGCGGGGGCGGCGGGGGCGGCGGCCACCGCGTCGGAGTGCACGTCGATGTCGTGGAGCGTGGTCACCGGGTCAGTGGGTGTTGACGAGCGCGCGCAACGACTCGCGCAAGGATCCCATCGAGGCGATCACCGCCGACGGCTCGTACCCGCAGTGCGCCATGCAGTTGGCGCAGCGGGGGTCCCTCCCCCTGCCGTACTTCGACCAGTCGGTCGTTTCGACGAGCTCCTTGTAGGACGAGACGTACCCGTCGGACATGAGGTAGCAGGGTCGTTGCCACCCGAGCACCGAGTAGCTCGGGATCCCCCACGCGGTGCACTGGAAGTCCCGCTTCCCCTCGAGGAAGTCCAAGAAGAGGGGCGAGTGGTTCAGCCGCCACTTCCTGCGTCTGCCGGCGAAGGCCTCCTTGAAGAGCTTCGTGGTCTGCTCCACTCCGAGGAAGTGCTCCTGGTCAGGGGCCTTCTCGTACGCGTACGCGGGGGAGATCATCATCGCGTCGACCTCGAGCTCGTCGTTCAAGAAGTCGAGGAGGTCGCGTACCGTCTTCGGAGAGTCGGTGTTGAAGAACGTCGAGTTGGTCGTCACGCGGAACCCCCGGCGCTTGGCGCTCCGGATCGCCTCGACCGCGGTGTCGAAGACCCCCTCGCGGTCGACCGCGGCATCGTGGCGCTCCCGCAGCCCGTCCATGTGCACCACGAACGAGAAGTACTCGCTCGGAGCGAACTTGTCGAGCCGTCGCTCGAGGAGCACCCCGTTCGTGCAGAGGTACACGTAGACCTTGCGCTTCACGAGGGCCTCGACGATCTCGGAGATCTGCGGGTGCAAGAGCGGCTCGCCGCCGGCGATCGAGACCATCGGCGTGCCGCTCTCCTCGACGGCGTTCACCACGTCGTCGACTGAAAGCCTCTTGCGCAGGATCTCGGTGGGATGCTGAATCTTCCCGCAGCCAGGGCAGGAGAGATTGCACGTGAACAGGGGCTCGATCTCGACGATCAACGGGTAGTACTTCCGGCCCATCAGCCGCTGCCGGAGGAGATGGGAACCGATCTTCAAGTTCTGCTTCAAGGGAATGGGCATCAGCGCACCTGTGGGGGGAGAGCGAAGCGGACGGATTCTGAAGTGATCCTGCGTTCGTCGACGTCGATCGAACCGAGGTCGGACAACGCCCGGACCACGTCGGAGACGAGGGACTCGGGGGCGGACGCACCAGCGGTCACCCCGACGGTTGCCGCCCCGTCGAGCCACGAGAGACGGAGCTGGCCGGCGTCCTCCACCAGCTCCGCACGGCAGCCTTCCCGCCTGGCGACCTCGACGAGGCGCGCGGTGTTCGACGAGTTGGCCGAGCCGACGACGAGCAGGAGGTCGCAGTCGCGGGCGATCGCCCGCACCGCGTCCTGGCGGTTTTGCGTCGCGTAGCAGATGTCCTCGGCGCTCGGTCCGACGAGCTGGGGGAACCTCGAGCGCAGCGCATCGACGATCTCGGCGGTCTCGTCGGTCGCGAGCGTCGTCTGCGTGAGGTACGCGATCGGCGCGTCGGTCGCGAGGCCGAGGTCGGCGACGTCTCCGGTCGTGGCCACGACGTGCATCCGTTCGGGGGCCTCACCGTAGGTGCCGATCACCTCCTCGTGGTCGTCGTGGCCGACGAGGACGATCTCGTACCCGCGTGCCGCGTAGCGCCGCGCCTCGTGGTGCACCTTGGCGACCAGAGGGCACGTCGCGTCGATCACTCTCAGACCTTCACGGATCTCGGCCTCGCCCCGGACGCCGGGGGAGACGCCATGGGCGGCGAGGACCACCGTCGCGCCGTCAGGGACCTCCTCGAGCTCCTCGACGAACACCGCACCCATCTGGGCGAGCCGACCGACCACGTGCGTGTTGTGGACGATCTGGCGGCGGACGTAGACAGGGGCCCCGTAGCGCTCGAGCGCCCGCTCGACGATCTCGATCGCCCGCTCCACTCCGGCGCAGAACGATCGCGGCGACGCGAGCACGACGCGCCGCCGCCGACAGGCACGCGCCCATCGCTCGATCGTCCCTCTCACCCCGGCGAGCGACGCCGCGGCGCGCGGAGCGTCGACCGCCGACATCGCCCCGGGGCCAGGGAGGTCCTCGACGGCGCGCACCACGGCGAGCGGACGGTCGCGCTCGGCGAGCGCGGCAGCCCACGCCGAGTCGTGGTCGAGGACCAGCGCCCCGAGCTGCACCAGCTCGCCCCGGACGTCGAGTCGAGCTGTTGTGGCGCCCTGCCGGGCCCCGGAGTCGAGTGGAGCCCCGGGGCTCTCACCGCATGCCTCGCTCGTGGAGACGACCGGCCCCGCGGCGACCACGTGGCCGTCGCGGCGAAGCTCGTCCGCGAGCAGCGACGCGGAAGGGAGGCGCCGCACGAGACGCGGCGCCGTTCCCGAGCCGGCCGCCCACAGCTCGGTGGCGACCACCAGCTGGCCCGGTACGAGATCGGGGCAAAGCCTCTCCGCGGTGCCCGTGACGGCGACAGCGGTGCCCGGCGCGAGCCTGGGCAAGAGGCGGGCGACGGTATCGGCGACCGAGGCGGCGCCGGTTCCGGTGACGATCGTCGGCGTCCCGATGACATGGGCCTCTCGGCGCGTCGGCGCGAGCACGATCACGTCGTCACTCATGCGGTCCACCTCCGTGGACGAACCGGCCGAGCGCGCTGACTGGGAAGACGAGCCGGTACAGGTGGTAGTTGATGTAGAAGTCGCCGGGAAACCCGGTGCCGGTGAACCACGGCTCGTCCCACGTCCCGTCAGGGCGCTGCGTGGCGCAGAGGAACTCGACGCCGCGGCGCGTCGAGAGTCGGCCGACCTCGCCTGCAGCCAGCAGGGCGAGCAACGCCCACGCAGTCTGCGAGGCGGTCGACGCACCCCTCCCCGCCCAGGCGGGTTCGTCGTACGAGCGGAGGTCCTCGCCCCATCCGCCGTCGTCGTTCTGGTGGGCGCAGAGCCACTCGACTGCTCGACGCAGCGCCGGGTGTGCCCGCGGCACTCCGGCCGCCACCAGCGCAGGGAGCACCGCGCCCGTCCCGTACACGTAGTTCGCCCCCCAGCGGCCGAACCACGAGCCATCGGGCTCCTGGTGCTCGATCAGCCAGGCGACCCCGCGGTCGAGCGCTGCGCGGTCCGTGCGACGCCCTGCCGCCTGGAGGGTGGCGAGCATCTCGACGACGTGCCCGGTCACGTCGGCGCTCGGGGGGTCGATGAGCTCTCCGAAATCGCAGAACGGCAACTTGCGGCAGAGCGTTCGCGTGTTGTCGACGTCGAACGCGGCCCAGCCGCCGTCGCTGCATTGCATGCCGAGCACCCACTCGGTGGCGCGCTCGACGGCGCCGTGGTCGTCCTCGGCGGAGCGCAGCAACGCGAGCACCACCTCTGCCGTGTCGTCGATGTCGGGATAGTGGTCGTTGGCGAACTCGAAGGCCCATCCCCCCGGCGAGAGGCGGGGGCGGCGCACCTTCCAGTCCCCGTCGACGGTGACCTCTTCACCGAGCATCCAGCGCGCCGCGCCGCGCAGGACGGGATGATCGGCGGAGAGCCCCGCGTCGCCCAGTGCGATGACCGCGAGTGCGGTGTCCCACACCGGCGACTGGCAGGCCTCGAGCCGACGGCCGCGCTCGTCGCGCACGATGAACCCCTCGAGGCCGGCGAGGGCGTCCGCGAGCACCCCATGTGTGAGCGCGTAGCCGCGCAGGTGGAGCGCGATGATCGAGTACACCCAGGGGGGTTGGATCCCGCCCCACCCGCCGTCCGCCTCCTGGCGCTCGACGATCCAGCGCTCCGCCTTGCGCAGAGCGGCCTCGCGCAGCGGGCGCACCGGCCTGCGCGCGTAGCGCCGTGCGAGGGCGTCTGCCCGCTCGAGAGCCCCCTCCCAGGTGAAGAGCGGGTGGGAGGGGAGCGGCGGCAGGCCCGTGCGGAGCTCAGCGACGTCGAGGCCGAGGTCTCGCACCGGGCGGTAGGTGCTCACGATCGTGAGCGCGACGACGGTCTGCCGGGCCCAGCAGCCGAAGTCGTAGATGTTGAGCGGCAGCCATGGCGGGAAGAACATCAGCTCGGGCGGCAGCACCGGCAGGTCGTCCCACGACCATTGCCCGAAGAGCGCGAGCCACATCTTCGTGAACACGCGGGCCTGCTCGAGCCCGCCTCGTGTGCGAATGAACGCACGGGCGGCGGACATGTGCGCAGCGTCCGGCTGGTCGCCCGCGAGCCGGAGGGCCACGTACGCTTCGATGGTCGTGGACAGGTCGCCCGGGCCGCCCAGGTAGTTGGCCCAGGTCCCGTCCGCGCGCTGGTTGGACCGGATCCAATCCGCCGCGCCGACCGTGTCCGCTTGGGTGCGGATACCAAGGAATTGGCGGAGGAGGAGGTCCTCTGCGTCCATGGTGACGTTGGTCTCGAGCTCGCCTTTCCACCACTCGCGCCCGTGCTGGAGGTCGACCAGCGCCGCCGCCCCCGCCTCCAGCGCGCTGGCCGCGGCCACATGCGTGCTCACCTCGAGCGCGGTGGCCCCGGGTACCAACCGCTCCTGCTCCGGCGCGCGCGGGTCCGTCGTCGTCATCGGTCTCTCGTGGTCACGTAGCGTGCGATCTCCACGAGCTGCTCCTTGGATCTCGTCTCGATGTCCACCAGGTCGAGCGCACCGAGGGCGGTGCGCAGGTGCTCGTCGGCGATGGCGCTCACCGCCTCGCGCACGCCTGCGGCCTCCATGAGAGCGGTCGCCCGAGCGACGTCTTCGGCTCCGAGCGGGTGCGAGAGGATCAGTGCCAGCTCGGCAGCGACGTGGTCACCGCGCTCGAAGGCCACCGCCACGGGGAGGGCCTTCTTGCGCGCCAGCAGGTCGGCGCCGACCGGCTTGCCGGTGACGGCGGGCTCGCCCCACACCCCGAGCACGTCGTCGACTGCCTGGAACGCGATCCCCAGATGCGCGCCGTACTCGCCGAGCGCATCGGCCGTCGAGCTGTCC
>JAJYGM010000491.1:772-9456 GCA_021785095.1 Actinomycetes bacterium | reverse complement strand
GACAAGGTCGAAGAGACGGCGATCGAGCGCGCCAAACAGCTCTTCGGCGTCCCCTACGTGAACGTGCAGCCATACTCCGGCTCGCCGGCCAACCTCGAGGTCTATCTCGCCCTGATGAGAACCGGGGAGACCGTCATGGGCCTCAACCTCGTCGACGGTGGCCACCTCACCCACGGGTCGGCCGGCAGCGTGACGGGCAGGCTGTTCAACAGCGTGCCGTATCACACGAAGGCCGACGGATACATCGACTTCGAGGAGCTCGAGCGGAATGTCGCCGAGCAGGCCCCGAAGCTCATCTGGGTCGGCTACACGGCTTACCCGCGCGCCTTTCCCTTCAAGGAGATGGCCAAGATCGCGGACAGTTGTGGCGCCTACCTCGCAGCCGACATCTCCCACATCGCGGGTCTCGTCGTCGGAGGGGTGCACGAGAGCCCGGTGCCTTACGCCCACATCATCACGACCACCACGCACAAGACCCTGCGCGGGCCGCGTGGTGCGCTCATCATGGTGACGGACAAGGGGCTCTCGAAGGATCCGGATCTCGCGAAGAACATCGAGCGGACGGTCTTTCCGGGGATGCAGGGCGGACCGCACAACCACACCACCGCAGCGATCGCCGTCGCTCTGCGCGAGGCTTCCCGGCCGGAGTTCCGGACCTATGCCGCCCAGGTGGTCGCGAACGCCAGAGCGCTCGGCGACGCTCTCATGGAGAACGGGCTCCGCCTCGTCACCGGTGGCACCGACACGCACCTGCTCCTGGTCGATCTCACTCCCTTCAGTGCGGGAGGAGGCCTCTTCGCCCAGGAGGCGCTCGACGCCGCCGGCATCACGGTCAACAAGAACACCATCCCGCACGAACCCTTCTCCGCCTTCTACCCGAGTGGGATCCGGTTGGGCACGCCGGCCGTGACGACCCGCGGCATGAGAGAGCCCGAGATGGCGGCGACCGGGCATCTCATCGCCGAGGTGCTGGGAGAGGTGCGTCGATACGTCATGCCGAGCGAGCGCTTGGAGAGGGCCGAGTACATCAAGAGCTTCCGGGCCGACCTGTCTTCGAACGCGCGCGTGGACGAGCTGCGAAAGCAGGTCGCCCAGCTCTGCGAGCCGTTCCCGCTCTATCCGGAGCTCTCTTTCGAGGACAGGAGAAAGCACTCATGAACCGACTCGGACTCGAGCGCGAGGTCGTCGACCGCAACGTGTACGACAACACGGTCCAGCAGTTCCGCGAGCGACGCATCGCCCTGCCGACCTTCGCAGAGCTCGGTGACCCCGAGACGATCCCCCTGCCGGTTCGCGAGGCTCTCGCCGGCGTCGGGCCTGACGATCCGGATCCGCGCAACCTGTACCGGATCCACTGGAACAACGACGACAAGCGGACCGGTGTCGTCGAGGTCCCCGCCCACGTCGTGCTCCCGGCTGGGCTCACGGGAGTCGAGGCGCCGATCGTGGTGCTCCTCGCCGACCGTTTCCCGATGATCGGGGCTCACAAGGTGCTCGCAACCTACGGCTGCCTCACCCCCCGGGTGATCACGGGCCAGTTCGACCCGACCGCGCACCGGGCGGTGTGGCCGTCCACGGGGAACTACTGCCGGGGCGGGGTGGCGGTCTCACGGATCATGGCTTGCCGAGGCGTCGCCATCCTGCCCGAGGGAATGAGCAGGGAGCGTTTCGACTGGCTCGAGGCCTGGGTGGAGGAACCCTCCGACATCGTGAGAACTCCAGGCTCCGAGTCGAACGTGAAGGAGATCTACGACGAGTGCAACCGCATGTCGGCAGACCCTGCGAACGTCATCTTCAACCAGTTCTCCGAGTTCGGCAATCACATCGCCCACTACGGCGCCACCGGGCGTGCCGTCGAGCGGGTCTTCGAGTCGATGGTCGCCGGCAGGTCCGATCTGCAGCTCCGCGCCTTCGTCTCCGCAACGGGATCGGCTGGGACGATTGCCGCCGGGGACTACCTGAAGGAGCGCTTCGGCTCGAAGATCGCCGCCGTTGAGGCGCTCGAGTGCCCGACCTTGCTGTCGAACGGATTCGGCGAGCACAACATCCAGGGCATCGGGGACAAGCACGTGCCTCTCATCCACAACGTGATGAACACCGATTTCGTGATCGACGTGTCCGACCGCGCGACCGACGGCTTGAACGTCCTCTTCAACACGGCCGCCGGCCGGCGCTACCTCACCGACTACCAGCTGCTGGACGAGCACGTCTTGTCGGCTCTCGACTCGTTCGGGTTGTCGAGCATCTGCAACATCGTCGCTTCGATCAAGCTCGCGAAGCACGAGAACCTCGGCCCGACCGATGTCGTCGTCACCGTCGCCACCGACGGCGCCTCGATGTACCGGAGCGAGGTGGACATCGCCTTGAGGAAGCTGGGTGTCGACCAGATCGACGAGACCGCCGCGGCTGCCCTGTTCGGTGAGCACCTCATGGGGGCGACGACGGACAACATGCTCGAGCTGTCGGGGCTCGACCGCGAGCGCATCTTCAACCTCGGTTACTACACATGGGTCGAGCAGCAGGGCATCTCGATCGAGGAGTTCCGTGCCCGCAAGGCTGCTCCGTTCTGGACCGAGATGAGGTCGATCGTGACCGAGTGGGACGAGATGATCCGCGAGTTCAACGGCCGGACCGGAGTGCTCGCCGACCTCGGCGCACGCTGATCCTCCGCGCGATCCTCCGCGCGATCCGCGGGAGAGCCCGTGCCCCGGCAGGTGCTCGAGCGGTCCTGACGCCTGCTCGACGCTGCGCCGGTCGCCGCCGTCTACCCTCCACCGATGAGCTGGTTCGTCGAACGCCTCGCGCCTCGCCGTCTCGGCGCGGGGTTCCGCTGGCTCCTTGCCGGCACTTGGGTGTCCTTCCTCGGCGACGGCTTCGCCCTGGCCGCCGGACCGCTGCTGGTCGCGTCCGAGACACGGAGCCCCACCCTCGTCGCGCTCGCGACCCTCTTGCAACGCCTCCCGTGGCTGCTCTTCGCCGTGATCGCCGGAGCCCTCGCCGACCGGTGGAACCGGGTCGCGCTGGCGGCAGTCGTCGACCTGCTCCGTGCCGGCGTGCTGGCACTGCTGGCGGCCTCGATCCTCACCGGCACCGCGACGATCGCGCTCGTGCTGACGGTCATGTTCGTGCTCGGCACCGCCGAGGTCTTCAGCACGACGGCCGGGAGCACGCTCGTGCCCTCACTCGTGCAGCGCAACGACCTGACGCTCGCCAATGGCAGGGTGTACATGGGTTTCGCCGTCGTGTACCAGCTGGCGGGACCGCCTATCGGCTCGGGGCTGTTCGCCGCCCAGAAGTCGTCGCCCTTCGTCGCCCAGGCCGCGCTGGTGGCTGTCGGTGCTCTCATGATCACGCGGATCAAGCTGCCCGCTCGGGCGGAGAGCGTTCAACCCAGCCCTGCTCGTTTCGTCTGGCACGAGATCGCCGAAGGGTTCCGCTGGGCTGCGCACCAAGCGGCCGTGCGCACGCTCGTCCTCACGATCTTCATCTTCAACATCACCTTCGGTGCGGCGTGGTCCGTGCTCGTCCTCTATGCGAGGGAGCGGCTGGGGATGGGCGCGGTTGGCTTCGGACTGCTCACGACGGCGACGGCCATCGGCGGGATCGCCGGCACGGCGAGCTACGGCTGGATCACCAAGCGCGTGACGCTCGGGAACCTGATGCGCATCGGCCTCATAGTCGAAACGTTCACCCACCTCTCCCTCGCCCTCACGACCACTCCCGCCGTCGCCCTCGCGATCATGGTCGTGTTCGGGGCTCACGCCTTCATCTGGGGCACGACGTCGGTGACGGTCCGCCAGCGAGCGGTGCCTCAGTCGCTCCAGGGCCGAGTGGCGAGCGTGAACCACCTCGGCGTGTACGGCGGGCTGGTCCTCGGGGCCGCCCTCAGTGGCCCGATCGCCGATCACTTCGGCATCACAGGCCCGTTCTGGTTCGGCTTCATCGGCTCGGCGGTCTTCGTCGTGCTCATCTGGCGCCAGCTCCGCCACATCGCCCACCAGGACGACGAGGTCGCCACGGCGAGCCCTGACGTCGGCTCGCCCGCATGAGGTTGACCTTGCCGCAGTCGACGGCCGCAAGGGACGGCTCCGTCACCCGATGACGAATCCGGAGAGCTCCTCCGGCGTCTCCTCGACTATCTCGGTCCGCTCGACCCGTGCGCGAGGAGGCCCGGTCCGGCACCAGGACACCATCGCCGCCACGGCCTCGGGCGATCCCTCGAAGACAGCCTCGACTGAGCCGTCCGCCCTGTTGCGGACCCAACCGGCGACGCCCCGTTCGAGCGCCTCGGCACGGCAGCTGTCGCGGAACCACACGCCCTGAACACGGCCACGGACGATCACGCGGCGCCGCACACGCCCTGAACACGGCCACGGACGATCACGCGGCGCCGTACGGCCGTCACGGTGCTCTCCGGGCGGCGGGTCGGTGCAGCTGTTCGCGTGCCGCGAGCACAAGCGGACAGTAACGGGTGGCTACCATGCCTCCGTGCTCGCACTCCTCAACCCGGACCACTACGTCTCGGCGTACGGCTACGCGGCCATCTTCGTGCTCGCCGTGCTCCAGTCGTGTTGTGTCCCTACGTCGTCGGAACTGACGATGGGATTTGCAGGTTTCCTCGCCTACAAGGGGCAACTCAGCCTTGCCGGGGCGATCGCGATCGGTGCCGGAGGAGAAGTCGTCGGCGCCTACATCGCGTGGGTCATCGGCCGGACGCTCGGGAGGGGCTTCGTCGACCGGTTCGGCAAGTACCTGCTCCTCACGCATCACGACCTCGACCGGGCCGAAGCGTGGTACGACCGGCACGACCGGTGGGGCGTCTTCGGCAGCCGGCTCCTCCCGGTCGTGCGGAACTTCGTCGCACTTCCGGCGGGGGTCGCCGAGGTGCCGCTCGTGCGCTTCGGGCTCTTGACCGCCGCGGGCAGCCTGGTCTGGGACGGGGCGATGGCCGGCATCGGGTATGGCCTCGCCAACGAGTGGACGTCGATCATGCACGGGTTCAACGACGCCGGTTACGTGCTCGGCGCCCTCGTCGTGCTTGCGATCGCGGTCGTGATCTGGCACCGCTGGCGGAGCTACCGGGCGGTGACGAGGGGAGCGGGGGTCGTGACGACCCCGGTGCATCGCCGCTCGTCGTCCTCGCCGGCCTCATCGGCATCGGCCTCAGCATCGCCGGCATCGGCATCGTCGACGCCGGCGGCATCGCAGCCAGCGGATCCCGCCTGAGGCATCGCTGGAGGGCTTCGCTCCCGCCGGCCCCTCTCCGGCCGCCAGCTCGTCAGTCGCCGTCGGCGTCCTTCAGATAACGGCCGATCCGGCCCTCGACGCTCCAGCGCGCCGCCGGCAGATGATGGTCTCGGGCCCAGGACACGACGAGCTCGTCGCTCCCCGCCGTCCGGAGGAGGTCCGCACCGACGGAGTCGTGGACGAGATAGGTCCCGACGCGCGCTCGCCAGCCGGGTCCACGCGAGCGCCATGCGAGGAGGCGCCGCCGCCCGAGCACGAGCGCGAGCAGCGTCGCGAACACCCGGCTGAACGTCCCGAGGTGCGCCTCGACTTTCCCGACGTCGTGGAGCAGCGCCGCAGCCGCAAAACCTTGCGGCAACGACTCCCGGCCGACGCCGTCCGCCAGGGCGAGGCGCTCGGCGTCCCGCGCCACCGTGATGGCGTGACGGCGGTCGGCACCGGACATGCGCGCGAAGAGCGCCCGCTCGGCTTGGTTCAGCTGATCGAGAGCCCAGCGCTCGTCGTCCGGCTTCGGTCCGGCAGGCGAGAGCGACCCGAAGAAACGACTCGCAAGGTGCCACAACGACCCGAAGCCCTGCATGGTCTCGTCACCGTAGCCGTCGCAGTGCGGCGCCTGATCCGTGGGGTCGAATACCCGCAAGCGTGCCGAGCACCTCGCCGGGACGAATGGTAGACAGACAGAGCCCGGCGCCCCAGGGAGAGGGGCGACCGGGTCGGGAACGAGGGGAGGGACATCGTGAGACGCGCGTGGGTCGTGGCGGTTGTCGTCGCGCTGGCCGCGGCAGGGTGTGCGAAGAGCAGCAACGCCAGTCCCGGCACTGGCAACAAGGCCACGTCGGGCCCGACGACCACCCTCAAGCCGCAGAACGGTGGGATCGTCAACATCGGCGTCGGCGCCGAGACAGATGGGTGGAACCCGACTTCGAGCGAGTGGGCCGCCAACAGCTACACCGAGGCGCAGGCCTTCTTCGACCCGCTCATGGCGTGGGCGGCCTCCGGTCAGCCCGTGCCGTACCTCGCGAAGTCCGTGACCCACAGCGCCAATTACAAGACGTGGACCATCGGCTTGCGGCCGGGCATCAACTTCACGAACGGCCAGGCCTGCAACGCGGCCGCCGTCGTGCTCCAGCTGACCGACGACAAGAAGTCGCTCCTCGTCGGACAGGCTCTCGGCCCGATGGTCAACGCCGTGGCCGTCAACAACCTGACGGTCCGGGTGAACATGGCCACACCGTGGGTGGCCTTCCCGTCGATCCTCGCTTCGCAGGCCGGCTACATGGCTGCGCCGGCACAGCTCGACTCCACGACGACCTCGACGACCCAGCCGATAGGAACCGGGCCGTTCATCTTCAAGCAGTGGAACGTCAACTCGACCCTCACTGTCGTGCGGAACCCCCACTACTGGCGCAAGAACGTGATCCACGCCAACGAGATCGTGTTCCACGTGTACACCGACCCGACGACCGAGCTGCAGGCGCTCCAGGCCGGGCAGCTGCAATTCATGACGACTTCGGAGGCCGCACAGATCAAGCAGCTCCAAGCCTCCAAGCAGTACCCGATGTTCCTGCAGTACCCGGACCAGCCCGCCTTCATCATGCTCAACACCGAGGCGAAGCCGCTCAACAACCGGGACCTCCGCCTCGCCCTCGAGTATGCGACGAACCAGCAGCAGCTGATCCAGGACATCGACGAGGGCCTCGGATCCGTGACGACGGAGCCGTACAAGTCGTCCTCGAAGTGGTACGTGCCCTCCGGCTACCCGATGCATGCGGACGTCGCCAAGGCGAAGCAGCTCGTCGCCGACTACCACCACCAGACCGGCACGAGCGGCCCCGTCCAGTTCACGCTCGGCTGCACGAACTCCGGCACCAACCCGCAGGCGATGCAGCTCCTCCAGGCGCAGTGGCAGCAGGTAGGCATCGACGTGACGCTCAGCTTCACCGAGCAGGCGACCTACATCAACAACGCCATCTTCGGTGACTACCAGGCGAACTGCTGGACGCAGTTCGGCTCGCCCGACCCGGACATCGACGCCACGTGGTGGCTCTCGAGCAACGTCCACCCGATCGGAGCGCCTGCGCTCAACTTCGCCCGGCTCTCGGACCCGATTACCGACAGGGAGCTCGCTCTCGCGCGGGAGACGCCGAATCAGGCCGCCCGCCGCGCCGCCTACGGCGAGGTCTGGAAGCAGTTCGCTCAGCAGGCGCCCTACATCTGGCTCGGGCGGGGACCGAACGCGCTTGTCTCGGCACCGAACTGCCACGGCATCGGGGACATGGTGCTCCCGAACGGCGAGAAGCAGATCGGCCTCGGCGCCGACGCCGTGCCGTGGATCACCCAGCTGTGGCTCAGCTCATAGGCGAGGTTCGAGGTCGACTGAGCGATGGTGACCTACATCGGCACGCGGTTCCTCCGCATGGTGTCGGTCATCCTCGCCGTCTCGGTCTTCACGTTCTTCCTCATCAACCTCCTGCCCGGTAGCCCGATCAACACGATCCTCGGCGCGGCGGCCGGCAACGCCGCCGCCCGCGCCCAGGTGACGGCACAGCTCGGCCTCAACCACCCGATCTACGTGCGCTACTTCATCTGGCTCGGGCATGCCCTCCAGGGCAACCTCGGGCGGTCCTATGTCAGCCAGACGAGCGTCGCCGGCACCATCTTCGAGCACCTGCCGCTCACCTTGGAGCTCATGGTCCTCGCCGAGATCATCTCGCTCGTGGTCGCCATCCCGCTCGGGATCGCCTCGGGCATGAGGCCTGACAGCTGGTTCGACAAGATCGTCGGCGGCGTCTCGATCGGGCTCCTGGCGCTGCCTGCGTTCGTCCTCGGCCCGCTTTTGATCTTCGTGCTCGCCGTCAAGACCAACATCTTCCCGCCGAGCGGCGAGACGACATGGTTCACGATCGGGAGCGGCTACTCACCGGCGATCATCGCCACGCCGCAGTCGCTCGTCATGCCCGCCCTCACGCTCGCTGCGGGCCAGCTCGCGGTGTTCTCCCGCGTGCTGCGGGGCGACCTCGTCTCGACGCTCAAGTCTGAGTTCATCCTGATGGCGCGCTCGAAAGGCTTCTCTCGCTGGTACATCCTCTTCCGCCACGCTCTCCGGCCGTCCAGCATCTCGCTCGTGAGCCTGGTCGGCCTCAGCATCGGCGGGCTCATCGCCGGAGCGCTCGTCGTCGAGAACATCTTCGCCCTGCCCGGGATGGGGACGCTCATCGTCAACTCGATCCTGAAGCGCGACTACCTGATGGTGCAGGGGATCGCGCTGTTGATCTCGGCCGGCTTCGTGTTCGTCAACTTCGTCACCGACGCCGTCTATGCCCTGCTCGACCCGAGGATCCGCCGTGCCCCACGAGATGTCGCTCGCCGGAGCAAGCCCGAGGTAGGCGAGTGCGCCCTCGGCGATGATGGCGATCGAAGCGCCGATCGCAGCGTAG
>JAJYGM010000491.1:0-762 GCA_021785095.1 Actinomycetes bacterium | reverse complement strand
CCCTGCTCGACCCGAGGATCCGCCGTGCCCGACTCATCGGTTGAGCCGGCGCCGTCGACGGCGCCGGCGCGCCGGCGTCAGCGGCGGAGGTGGGACCCGTCCGTCACCGAGCGGGCAGAGGAGGCGCTCCGCTCCTCGCTCGTGAGGGCAGCCGAGTCGAGGGTGGCGGCGGAGGAGATGGAGGCGGCTGATGCCTCTCTCAACGTCGCGCCCGAGATCGCCGCTCTCACCGCCGACGCCCTCAACCTCCCGGCGGCGACGACCGTCGTCACCACTCCGGCACGGAAGCTCGGCAAGGGCTTCTGGATCGCGGTCGGGTGGATCGCGCTCGTCATCGTGGCAGCGATCTTCGCCAACGTCATCGGCATCCCGAACCCGAACAAGCTGTGGCCGTCCGACCCGAGCCAGGCGCCGAACATCCACCACCTGTTCGGGACGGACATCATCGGTCACGACATCTTCAACCAGGTGGTCTACGGCGCGAGGACGTCCATGATCATCGGCGCGAGCTCAGTCGCCGTCGGCATCGGGATCGGCGGCCTGCTCGGGCTGATCGCCGGTTTCTACCGTGGTGCCCTCGACGTCGTCGTGGTATGGGTCGTGGACGTTCTCCTCACCCTGCCGGGCCTCGTACTAGTCCTGACGCTCGTCGCCTTCCTCGGCGAGAGCCTGTTCAACGTCATCCTCGCGATCGACATCCTGTCCATCCCCGCCTACGCGAGGATCTCGCGGGCAGCGACGCTCGCAGTGTCGCAGCGGGAC
>JAJYGM010000127.1 GCA_021785095.1 Actinomycetes bacterium | reverse complement strand
GGACCTGCGCCTCCGCCTCCCGCCCCTGCCGTGTGCAGATACTGGTGCGAGACCCGCTCGCGCGCCTGGTGCCGGCGCCTGGCGCCGCCGAGTCTGCCGTCACCGTTGTTCCCGTCTCCGCTGTCTTTGGCGCCGCCGCCGCTGTCATCGCCGCTCGTGGGTCTGTGCCCGGCGATCGCCACCGACCGCGAGGCCGGCCTCCGCGACGCCGGAGCCGTCCGGAGATCCGGCGGCTGGATCCACCGGACGAAAGCGGACAGGCCGAGGTCCTCGGCGAGGCGGCTGGCGGTGATCGCGGTCCGCTCGGCCTCCTGCTCGAAACCGACGCCTGCGAGTGCCCGCGAACGCGCCATCGCGAGCGCGACCTCGACACCGGGCGCGTCCTGACCGATGAGGAGTGACTGTGCACGAGTGACGAGGGGCAAGGCCTTCCTGTGGCGTCCGACTGCGACGAGGTAGCCGGCCCTGGCGGCGAGGTGGTACGCCTTGAGAAGAGGTGTCCGGGCGGCGATCCCCATCTGGCGCACGGCCCGCCGCGCCCGTCGACGTCGCTTGCGACGCTCCTCCTCACCGGCTGAGAGCAGCTGGCCGACGCGCCCGAATGCCTGGATTGCCCAGAAGGCCGAGAATGCGTACGGGCAGTTCCACGGCGGGAGCTTGGCGGAGTGGAACCTCGCGACCGCCTCTTCGAACGGCTCGCCGAGCTCGTTCGAGCCGAAGTGGAAGCTCGTGAGCGCGAGCTGGTACGCCGCCAGGGTGACGCGGCTCGGAGGCTGGCTCTCGAAGTGCTCGCTCACGCGGCGGATCCGCTCGAGGCCGGCGCTCGGCTGGTCGAGGAAGCCGGCCAGCGCGATGCCCACGAAGTCGAAGGCGCGCACGTCCTGCTCACCGTTCTGCCCGACCGGGCGCCCGCGCGCGAGCGCCTGGTCGAGCCACGTGACCTCCTCGAGGACGCGGCCCCGCAGGGCGAGGCTCAGGCACAGCTGGAGCACGCCTGTCGACATCTCGCCCGCCGAGAGCCACCGGGAGTCCTCACGGAGGGTCTCGGCTAGCAGCTGCTCCGAACGGACCGACTCGCCCTGGAACTCGAGGCTGATCCCCTCCACGAGCCTGGCGTGCGCCCGGGCGTGCGGGTCGCCCGTGGCGTCGGCGACGCGGCGTACGTGGCGTGCCGTCCAGCGGGCGAGGTGGATCAACCGGATCTGAGCGAACAGCGAGCCGAGAGCCGAGTAGACGGCGACGTACTCGCGCGAGTGCCCGATCCGGTTCGCCGGCAGGGTTGCCCGGATCGCAACGGCGATCTCCATCCCGGAGCGGTGCTCCTGGTTCGCCGCGTACCCGGCGTACTCGAGCAGGCGGCACTGCAGCCTGAGACGTTCGCGTGACGCGGCTGGTGCCCGCCCGAAACCGATCCTCGTGACACCGACCAACGCCGCCAACAGGCAGTAGGCGATGCTCGTGACGAAGAGCCCCACTCTGTTTCGCGGCAGCGCCTTGCCGATGACGGCGAGACCTCTCCGGGCCTGTGCGAGAGACCGCTCCCCGTCACCGTGCGCGAAGTACACGCGCGCCATCGCCTCGTGAACGCGCGCCGCCTGCGCACCGCCGGGCTCGAGGCTGAGCGCCCGTTCGTAACGTTCGAGTGCTGCTGCCACGTCGTGGCCCCGAGCGAGGGCGTTTCCGTAGTCGGCGTGGAACGTGCCGTCGACCGGGAGCGAGCACTCCTCGGCGATCGAGTCGGAGGCAGCGAAGAACGCGAGCGCCTCCTCGTCCGCCTGCGCCGACAGCGCGAGCCGCGCCGCCCGGTAGTTCGCCTGAAACGCCTTCACCGGCTCGGCCTCCACCTCGCCGAGGGCGTAGTGCCGGGCGAGGTCGTAGACGGCCTCGGGGCGGGTGTCGCCGGAGTCCTCGAGCGCCCGGGCGAGCAACTGGTGCGCCCGGCGCCCGGCTTCCAGGTCGAGCGCCGAGAGCAGCGTCTCGCGCACGCCCTCGTGGAGGAAGCTGTACCGGTCCGCGCCGTACGGCTCGATGACGCGGTGCCGCGCCGCCTCGCCGAGAGCGACGTGGATGTCGCCGAGCGGCCACTGCGTGATCGTTGCCAGCAACTCGGGGGCGAAACGGGCCCCGATCACCGCCGCCTCCGTCAACAGCCACCGGGTGGAGGGACGGAGCGATTCGAGACGACGTAGCGCCAGTCCGAGCACGTCTGTCGGCAGATCGAGGTTGGCGAGCGCTTCTGAGTCGACCGAGAACGTCCCCCAGCTCGGCCGCAGCACACCCGCGTCGAGAGCGGAGCGGAGGTACTCGATGGCGGCGGCGGGGTTGCCGTTCGCCCGGATCGTGATCTCGGTCGACAGGTTCGCGTCGAGCGTGTCGCCGCCGAGCTGGCGCCGGAGGATCTGCTGGATCTGCTCGTCGGAGAGTGCGGGCAGCTCCATGCGCCGCCGCATGCTCTCGGCAAGCGCTTCCCGGAGGTGGTTGAGGGTGGGATGGGTGGCGCGGTCGTTTCTCGCCGTGAGCACCACGAGCAGCGGAAGCCGTTCGAGCTCGGGGGCCATGTAGGCGAGGACCCGCTGGGTGGCGTCGTCGGCGAGATGGGCGTTGTCGACCACGAGGAGCATGGCGTTCGGACTGGCCATCGCCAGTGCCGTCAAGAGGTGCGCTGCCTCGATGACGGCGAACTCGTGCCAGCCGCCGTCAACGCCCTCGCCCGGCCGGGCCAGGTAGCGGTCGAGCTCTGACGAGAGGCCGGCGAGGGAGCTTGCCGTGCCAGGCTCGGCAAGCTGCAGCTGTGTCGTGAGCCGGCGCAGCTCCTCGGGATCGCGGATCTCGAGGTCCGCCAGGAAGCGGCCGACCCCTTGCGCGAGCGGCCCGATCGGTCCCGGGTGGTCCGGCGTGAGGTGGGCCTGGACCACCGCGACGCCTCCTGCCCTGGCTGCACGTACCAACTCTTCGGCGAGCCTCGTCTTGCCCGCTCCCGGCTCGGACTCGATGAGGACGGCGGCGCCGGAGCTCGTCTCGCGCGTCTCGTTCAACATCTCGGCGAGCGCCGCGAGCTCGTCGTCGCGCCCGACGATCGCCGTCTCGGCGTATCCGGGGTCGTCGACGATCGCGTGGCCGAGGGGCGCGTCGGCGGCGAGGGTCCCGCGCCGGAGGGCCGAGAGGTCAAACAGCAGGGATGAGGCGTTCCAGTAGCGGTCGTCCGGGTCCTTCGCGAGTAGCCGCTCGACGATCCGGCTCACTTGTGGCGAGACGCCCTCCCGCAGGCTGCGCACGTCGGGAGCAAAAGACACCGCGTGCATCCGGACGACCTCTCCGGCGTCGGCGGAGTCGAACGGCGGCCGACCGGTCAGGCACTCGAAGAGGACCGCGCCAAGCGAGTACAGGTCGGAGCGACGATCGACCGGGCGCCGGACCATGCCGGTCTGCTCGGGCGCGCTGTACAGCAGGGTGCCGACGACCGCGTCGTCGGGTTGACGGGTCCCGGTCGGCGTCGCGAGGCCGAAGTCGATGAGGACGGCCGTTCCGTCCTCACGGATGACGATGTTGCGCGGTGCCACGTCGCGGTGGACGAGGCCGACGCGGTGGGCGGCGTCGAGGGCCGAGGCGACGTCGCACACGATGGCGATCGCCTGGGGCTCGCCGAGTGCACCCTCACTCGCGAGCAGCTCGGCGAGCGTCTGACCGCCGATGAGCTCCATGACGAGGTAGGCGACCCGGCCGTCGTCGCCGAGCTCGTAGACCTTGCCGAGGCAGGGATGCCGGATCGCGGCGAGGATCGCAGCCTCCCGCCGGAAGTTGAAGCGTGCCGGGTCGTCGGGGCCCGACAGCTCCTTCACCTTGACGGCGTACTCCCTGCCCGCTCGCAGCGCGCGATAGACGGCGGTGGTTGCTCCCCGCCCGAGCTCCTCCACGAGCTCGAATTCCGGAATCGCGATCCTCGCCGCGTCCGTCGGCACCAGCCCCCCAACATTCGGTCAAACGGCGGTGACCCGTACGCCCGTCCAGCCCTTCCCGGGCGCGACACCTGCCCGAAGCATAGCCTCGACGACGAGCGACGCCGGGGCCAGAGGCGCGTCAGGACCCCGATGCGAGCGGCAGCTTGAGCGGCGGAGACCCGCCGTCGAGCGTCGTCGTCATGATGCTCTGCCCGTTCGCCATGCCGAGCTCCCACGCACCGACTCCGCCGACATGGAAGGCCGCTGCCAGCGCGACCTTCAGTGCGACCGACACGGGGTCCTCGTACCAGGTCTGGTGCCACTGCCCGTCGCGCCTGAAGGACGTGTACGGCGTCTCGGTCACGGGGTCCCACCGCCCTTGCCTTCCGGCGGCGACGACAGCGTCGTAGCTGACGGCGTAGGGGGTGCCGATCGTGTCCGCCGGGAGCGTCCGCCGCGTCGCGGTGAAGTCGTAGCCGTAGAACGGGATGCCGAGGATGACCTTCGAGCGCGGCACGGCGCTGACGAAGCTGGCGAGCGAGCTCGCATCCGACAGGTCGGCCCCGGCGAGCGGAGCCGTCGCACCGGGGGACAGCTGGTCGTTCATGTCGTAGGCCATGACGAAGAGCTGGTCCGCATACGGAGCGAGGGCCCGGACGTCGAAGAAGCTTTCGGGGTCGACGGCCGCCTGCGGGAAGGTGTTGAGGACGACCGACCAGGACGAGTCGATCGCCTTGAGGCGCGTCGAGAACGCCTTGAAGAACCGCACGAAACCGTTCCGCGCGGAGGCCACCTGACCTTCGAAGTCGAGATCGACGCCGTCGAAACCGTACCTCCGCAACAGCAGAGCCACCTGGTCCGCGAGCGTCGTACCGCTCCCTGGCCTTGCCGCCAGTGCTTCAAGCGTCGGCTGGTCCACCGCGTACAACGTCAAGAGGGCCCGGACGCCCGCGGCGTGGGCTTTCGTGATCATCGTCGACACGCTGCCACTCACGAGTGCGTTCCACCCCATGCCGCTCCTCACGATCACGCCTCCGCGCCTCACCCGGAGCGCGTAATAGGCGATCTCCGAGAGGGCCGCGTAATCGATGGTGCTCACGTCGCTCATCTCCCAGCTCGGCAGGAACCCGAGCACGACTCTCGATCCGAGCCCGCGGCCGAAGGCGGCGGCAGGCAAGAGCGGCGCCGGAGCCCCGGGGCGGGTGGGGATGGCCACGTGGATGCTCGACCTGGCGTTGTCGAGCGCCTTCTGGATCGCCGCGTCGAACTTGGCGTAAGGGCTCGTGACGGGCGGCGGCGTGGGCACCGTCGTCCCGGTGGCGAACAGGCCGCACGAGGACGAGGCGAGAAGGAGGCAGGAGAGCGCCAGGAGAGCTCCGGCGCGGCGGGCCGTCCGCGTGTGCCGCCAGCGCGTCATGGAGGCCGCAGCGTAGCGCCCGCCATGGCGTGACGGTTCCCGGGGTGAGCGTCTTCGCATGATCGCCCGTCAGACGTGTCCGGTCCGAGGGTGCTGCAGCTCAGTACGCTTCGGGCGATGGTGTTCGTCGAGATTTTGCGGCTCATCGTCGTGCTCGCCGGGGCGCTCGTCGGCCTGGCGGTCGGCGGGAGCGGCAGCACGACGGGCCGCGCGGTCGGGGCGGTCATCGGCGTCCTGGTCGGTTACGTGCTCGGCGGCATCGCCGGGCGCCTCGTCGTGCGCGGCGTCCGCCGTGCGAACCGGTCGCTCATGGACATCCCGGCACTGGAGATCCTGGCTGGCGCGTTCCTTGCCGGCCTCGGGTTCCTCGTCGGCGTGGTGCTCTGCCTGCCCCTGTTCTTCTTCGTGCACGGTGACTTCGACTATCCGATCGCGGCGGCCGTGGCGTGGGTCTTCGCCGCGATCGGCTTCCGCATCGGAGCCATGAACGGCAGGCGCATCGCCGAGTCGGCACGCATCATGCGCAAGCTCGACCCGATCCAGCAGGCGCCGGAAGGGTCCGTCCTGGTGGACACGAGCGCTGTGATGGATCGTGCGTTCCTCGTGCTCGGCACGGCGGGCCTCTTGGGGCGAGAGATCCTCGTCCCCGAGCCTGTCGCCGACGAGCTCCGCACACTCACCGAGAGCCCCGACCACGTGTCGTCGCGCCGGGCGAGGCGCGGGCTCGAGGCAATCGACGCCGTGCGCTCCGCCGGCATCACCGTGAGCATCGTGCCCGGTGACTTTCCGGACGCGGCGATGACCGAGGAGAAGGTGCTGCAGCTGGCATCGCGCCTCGGCGTGCGTCTGTACACGAGCTCGAGCGAGGTCGCCCGCAGCCACGTCGAGGTGCCGATCGTCGACCTGCGCATGCTCGTGAGCGACCTCGCCCCGGACCACGTCCCCGGAGAGCTGCTCTCGGTCGACCTCGTCCGGACCGGCCGCCAGAGCGGCCAGGCGATCGGCTACCTGCCGGACGGCGACATGGTCGTGGTGAACGAAGCCGACCACCTCGTCGGGCAGAAGGCTGTCGAGGTGGTCGTGCTCTCCACCCGCCCGACGAACCAGGGCCTGCTCGTGTTCGCCCGCGTGGCGTCGGAGATCTCGAACGGAACGGGCGACACGGCGATCAGAGCTGTTTGATGGCGGCGACGAGCTTCGTCAGGGAGTCCTTGGCGTCGCCGAACAGCAGCGTCGTCTTCGGATCGAAGAGCAGCTCGTTGTCGATCCCCGCGAAGCCAGGGCGCATCGAACGCTTCAGGAAGACGATGTTCTTCGCCTCGTCGACGGAGAGGATCGGCATGCCGTAGATCGGGCTCCCCGGTGAGTTCTTCGCGGCCGGGTTCACCACGTCGTTCGCCCCGACGACGAGTGCGACGTCGGTGAACTGGAACTCCGGGTTGATCTCGTCCATCTCCTTCAGCTGCTCGTATGGCACGTTGGCCTCGGCGAGAAGGACGTTCATGTGCCCCGGCATCCGGCCGGCCACCGGGTGGATGGCGTATTGCACGTCGATGCCGCGGCTCTCCAGCAGCTCGGCCAGCTCCCTTGCCACGTGCTGCGCCTGGGCGACGGCGAGGCCGTAGCCGGGCACGATGATCACCTTCTGCGAGTAGGCGAGCAGGACAGCGATGTCCTCGGCGCTCGCAGACCTCACGGTCCGGTCGGCGGACCCCTCCGCCGTCCCTGCCGTGATGACCGAACCAAACGCCGAGAACAGGATGTTGGGCAGCGACCGTCCCATGGCGGCGCTCATCATCCGTGTCAGCAGGGTGCCGGATGCGCCGACGAGCGTCCCGGCCACGACGAGAACGAAGGAGTGCAGCACGAAGCCGCTCGCCGCCACCGCGAGCCCGGTGAAGGAGTTGAGGAGGGAAATGAGCACCGGGACGTCGGCGCCGCCGATCGGCAGGACGAAGGCGATCCCGAACAGGAGCGCGAGGATCCCGATGACCGCCACGAGCCAGTTGTGAGGGGAGACGCAGACGGCGATGGCGAGCCCGAGCGTCCCACCCCCGACGACGGCGTTCATCACCTGCTGGCCGGGGTAGGTGATCGGCCGGCCGGTCACGAGCTCCTGGAGCTTGGCGAACGCCACGACCGAACCGGCGAACGAGACGCAGCCGATGATCACGCCGAAGAGGACTTCGACGACCTGGTAGACGGCAAGCTTCGACGGGTTCGCATTCACGAACTCGGTGAGCGAGATGAGTGCCGCGGCACCTCCGCCGACGCCGTTGAAGGCGGCCACCATCTGCGGCATCGCCGTCATCTTCACGAGGCGGGCCGCCGGGAAGCCGATCACCGCGCCGATCGCCATGGCGCCGATCATGAGTCCGAAGTTCGTCAACCCCGGTGTCGCGAAGGTCATCGCGATGGCGAGCGCCATGCCGGCCGCGCCGAGGAGGTTGCCATATCGAGCGGTCTTCGGGCCGGACAGCCCCTTCATGGCGAGGATGAAGCAGATCGCCGCGATCAGGTAGGCGAAGCGGATGCCGGTGTCGAGGCTCATGATCTCGGCTCGCCGGGTTCGGTGACAGCGGGTCCCGTGACGCCGGGATCGGTGGCGTCGGCGTCTATGACGACAGTGGGGTCGGGTCTCTCGATGAGCGTCGTCGGCTCGGCGGCGGGCGCCTCCTCCGGCGCCTCCGATGCCACCGGTTGCGTCGCTGCCTCGGGCGATGCGGGAGCCGGCGCTGCCGGTGCCGCGGGCGCCGGCTCGGGCGCCGTGGCGGCGCGCCCGGGCTGGCGCCCCTTGAACATCTCGAGCATCCGGTCGGTCACGACGAACCCGCCGACGACGTTCAGCGTCGCCAGCACAACCGCGAGGAAGCCGAGGGTCAGCTCGAGCGCGCCGTGGGAGGTGCCGAGCACGATCATCGAGCCGACGAGCACGACGCCGTGCAGGGCGTTAGTCCCCGACATGAGCGGGGTGTGGAGGATGCTCGGGACCTTCGAGATGACCTCGAAGCCGACGAAGGCCGAGAGGACGAAGATCGTGATGAGGGTGAGGATGTCGCCGCCGCTCATGCCGCCGTCCCCGCCAGCAGGTCGCGGGTCGGCGTGTGGAGAACCTCGCCGTCGTGGGTGACACAGGTCCCGGCGACGATCTCGTCGCCGAAGTCGGGCGCGAACGCTCCGTCCTTAGCGAGAACGCCGAGGAGCTCGGCGATGTTGCGGGAGTAGAGGAAGCTCGCGTGCATCGGCATCGAGCTCGGCATGTTCAGCGCCCCGTACACGACGACGTCGCCAACCTGCACCTCCTCCCCCGGCTTGGACAGCTCGCAGTTCCCGCCTGACTCGGCGGCGAGGTCGACGACGATGCCGCCCGGCGGCATGGCGTGCACCATCTCGGCGGTCACGAGCACCGGGGCCCTCCGCCCCGGGATGGCGGCAGTCGTGATGACGGCGTCGGCCGCGGCCACCTCCTTCGCGATGAGCGCCCGCTGCCTGTCGAGGAAGTCCTCTGACTGCTCCCGGGCATAGCCGCCCTGTCCTTCCTGCGCCTCGAGGTCGAGCTCCACGAAGGCCGCGCCGAGCGACTTCACCTCCTCGCGCGCCGCCGGCCGCACGTCATAGGCGCGGACGACGGCCCCGAGGCGGCGTGCGGTCGCGATCGCCTGCAGGCCGGCGACGCCTGCGCCGAGCACGAGCACCTTGGCGGGCGGGACCGTGCCTGCCGCCGTCATGAACAGCGGGAAGAAACGCGGTAACCGCATCGCCGCCACCAAGGCCGCCCGGTAGCCGGACACCGTCGCCTGTGACGAGAGGGCATCCATCGACTGGGCCCGGCTTATGCGGGGGAGGAGGTCGAGGGAGAAGGCCGAGATGCGGCGCTCTGCAAGCACTTTCACGAGCTCGAGGTCGCTCCCGGGCTGGAGGAAGCTCACCACCGCCGATCCTGGGCGGAGCGCCTGCGCCTCGCCGACGGTCGGAGGCTGCACCTTGCAGACGACATCCGCCCTCTCGAAAGCGGATCGGGCGTCGGGGGCGATGTGTGCCCCTTTTGCCTCGAAGCTGGTATCCGGGAAGAGCGCGGCAGCTCCGGCGCCGGTCTCGACGAGGACGTCGACCCCGGCAGCAGTGAGTCTCGGGAGCACGTCAGGGGTCAGAGCGACCCGGCGCTCGCCGGTTGCGCTCTCACGTGGCACGGCCGCCTGCATGGCCGTGGTCTACCAAAGCCGCGACGGCCGAGCAAAGGAG
>JAJYGM010000062.1 GCA_021785095.1 Actinomycetes bacterium | reverse complement strand
TGTCGAGGAGAGGGAGACGGTGAGCCCGCTGCTGGGTGCCGCGACGCTCAGGTGGACCGTGGCCGCCGCGGACGGCGACCCGGCGGTCAGCGACTCAGAGGTGGGTGTGAACGACAGCGTCCCGGTCGTCGCGCCGTTCAGGACGCCGACGGATGTGTTCCAGCTGCCGAGCCCGGTGCAGAGGTTGTACCCCGTCTCGCACGGATGGCCGTTGCTCCCTGTGGTCACGTTGTAGAGACGGATGGTGGCACCGTAGACGTATGTGGAGTCGACGTGGGCGGAGGCGTCGGCGGAGCGTGCCGCCATCATCACCGTGGAGACGCTCGTGCCGCCGACGGTGAACCATCCGCCGCCGTACCCGACCGTGTCGTACACCGAGACGCCGGTTGTCGGGTTGGCGTCGAAGGCCACGTCGGGGGTGGCGCGAAAGCCGCTGCAGCTGGCGCCGCTCTGGTCGTAGGTCGGGAACGCGCGCTGCGCGGCGCTCGCAGCCTCGTAGACGCTGCAGCCGCCACCAGCGCTCGACCATGCGGTCTCCGACTTCCAGGCGCCCGTCGACGCTGTCACCGTGAGCGTCGTCCCCCCGACGGAGACGACGTCAGGCGAGGAGGACGGGTAGAGGACGTTCGAGGCGCTGTCTCCGGAGGCGGCGAAGAAGCTCACGGCCGGGTAGGAGGCGAAGGTGGAGTCGAAGCCCGTCTCCGCGGAGAACTCCGACCCTCCCCAGCTCATCGAGACGTACTGCGCGTGCTGGGCCGCGTAGCCGACAGCCGCGAACATGTCTGTGAAGCTTGTCGTCGTCGCTTCGACAAGGAGGATGCGCGCGTAGGGGGCGAGCGCGTGGGCCCACTCGATGTCGAGGCTCATCTCGAGCGCCCAACGGTTTGTCGTGGCGGGATACGTCCCGCCACCCGTCTCGTTCACCTTGGCGAAGCAACCATCAGAGGTGGAGCAGGTCGGCAGTCCGTACTCGGCGGAGAAGGCCGCGAGGTCCGTTGTCGCTGTCGGATCGTTGAAGGCGTCCACGACCGCGATCGTCTCTCCCGATCCGCCAGCCGGCGGGAAGCCGTACGCGGTGGCGATGGCGCCCGGTGAGAGCCCCGACGAAGGTGTCGGGCGTGTTGTGTACGACGGAGCGAGCTGCTGAACGGGCCGTGCGAGACAGCTCACACCGCCGGGCCTCGGCGCCTGGCACGTTCGTGTGACCGGCCCTTGGTTCCCTGACGCTGTCGCGTTCCCTGGCGCTGTCGCGCCCGCTCGCCCGCTGCCGAGAACGCCTCCGCCCGCAGCTGCAACGAGCGCGAACAGCGCAACGAGCGCTCGAATCCTGACCATCCCCATCCCCTTGATCTTCCCTGCGGTCGTTTCCCCGACGACCGCTTCCCCGGTGATGCAACGTTCATGCTACCACCGGGATGGCTGGGAATCACCGGGGGGGGGCGGTGCCCACCGCCGCTGGGCTCACTCCGCTGTGACCACTCCGGCGATCTCGCCGCGCCGTGATCACTCCGGCGATCTCGCCGCGCCGTGATCACTCCGCCGATCTCACTGCGGTGATCGGTGCACGCTCACCGCGTAGTCGCCGCCCGGCGCGAACGGGTCGCGTCCCCAGGTGGCGAAGCGGGACTCGAGAGCCAAGCCCGCAGCGGCCGCCATCTCGTCGTAGTCGGCGAGGGTGACGCCCTCGGCGAGCGTGATCCCGCCCGCGAGAGGTCCGAGAGAGAAGCCCGCGACGAGACGGCCTCCCGGCACGAGATGGGCGCAGGCGCGCCCGACGACCTGAGCCTCGGTGCCGGGGGCGACGAACAGCAGCACGTTGCCGGCCATGACGACGAGATCGAAGCGCCGACCGAGAGAGAAGGTCGAGAGGTCCGCGCGCACCCAGGAGATCTCGGGCGCTTTCCTGCGGGCTGCCTCGAGCATCGCCCCGTCGATGTCGACGCCGACGACGTCGATGCCGCGGCGTGCGAGCTCGATGGCGACCCGGCCGGTGCCGCAACCCGCGTCGAGCACCGACGACGGAGTGAAGGACGCGACGAACGCCGCCTCGCCGTGGACGTCGGCCCCTGCAGCCTCCAGCTGCTGGAAACGCCGGTCGTAGGCATCGCCGCGCGGCACGTCCTCCCGTGTCCACCGAGTCACGTCGCTCATCGGTACAGTCTGGCCGCATGGAAAGGCTGCGTCAGCGGATCGAGGAGCTCTGGGAACGCGCGGACGAGCTCTCCCCTGCGGACACCGAGGCGGGCGACGCGGTGACCGAGGCGGTGGACCTGTTGGACCGCGGCGTGGCCCGCGTCGCCGAGACGGCCCCCGACGGGACCACGGTCGTCCACGAGTGGCTGAAGAAGGCGATCCTGCTCCTCTTCAGGCTCCGGGAGCTCGAGACCTCTGAGGTCGGACCGTTCGAGTTCGTCGACAAGCTCCCGCTCAAGCGCGACTTCGCGCGCGCGCAGGTGCGCGTCGTGCCGGGGGCGTCCGCCCGGTGGGGCTCGTACCTCGCTCCGGGGGTGGTGCTCATGCCCTCGTACGTGAACGTCGGCGCGCGCGTGGGGGAGCAGACGATGGTGGACACCTGGGCGACCGTCGGGTCCTGCGCGCAAGTCGGCTCGCGCGTGCACCTGTCGGGCGGCGTGGGGATCGGGGGCGTGCTCGAGCCCCCGAACGCCGTGCCGGTTGTCGTCGAGGACACAGCGTTCGTCGGCAGCAGGTGCATGGTCACCGATGGCGCGCGCGTGGGGCGCGGCGCGGTCCTCGGGGCTGGGACCATCCTGAACCCCACGATCCCGGTCTTCGACGCCGAGACCGGGGAGGAGCTCTCCCGGGGCGTCGTGCCGCCGTGGTCGGTGGCGGTGTCCGCGGCGCGCCGGCGCGTGTACCCGGGCGGCGAGTTCTTCCTTGCGTGCGTCCTCGTCATCAAGCGGCTCGAGGAAGGGGAGCGCCACGACAAGGCGAAGCTGAACGCGCTGCTGCGCTCCCACGGGGTCTCCGCGTGACGCCGTCGCCGTCACCGTCGTCGCCGGCGTCGGCCCCGCCGGATCTCCTCGCGTCGACGGCCGAGCTCGTCGGGATCCCCTCGGTGAGCCGTCAGGAGTCGGCGCTCGCGGACCACGTGGCACGCGAGCTCGCGCGGCTCCCGTGGCTCGCGGTGACACGCGTGGGGGACAACGTCGTGGCGAGGACGTCGCTGGGCCGTGCGCAGCGCCTCCTCGTCGCCGGCCACCTCGACACGGTGCCGCCCGCCGGCAACGAGACTGCGACCGTGAGGGACGGCGCGGTCTGGGGCGTCGGCGCCTGCGACATGAAAGGCGGAGTCGCCGTCATCCTGGACCTCGCCGCGAGGTCGCAGAACGCGTCGATCGACGTCACGTGGTGCCTGTACGCACGGGAGGAAGTGACCCACGCAGAGAACGGGCTCCTCGAGCTGTGGCGGGAGCGACCGGACCTCCTCGAGGCCGACGCGGCGGTGCTCTGCGAGCCGACCGACGCTCGCGTGGAGGCAGGCTGCCAGGGGACCTTGCGAGCGGAGATCCACCTCGGCGGGGTGCGGGCGCACACGGCTCGCCCGTCCCAAGGACGCAACGCGATCCACCGCCTCGCACCCCTCCTCGCACGCGTCGCGTCGTGGAGCGGCCGCACCATCGAGCTCGACGGCTGTGCCTTCACCGAGCAGCTCCAGGCCGTCGGCGTCTCGGGCGGCGTCGCCGGGAACGTCGTGCCGGACCACGCGGTCCTCACCGTCAACCACCGGTTCGCCCCGGATCGCGACGCGTCCGCCGCACGAGAAGTCGTGACGGAGCTCGCCGGCGGGTTGCTCGACGAGGAGGTCGGCGACCGTGTGGTGCTCGTCGACGCGGCCGACGGCGCCCCGCCTGCGCTGAGCCACCCGCTCCTCGACGCGCTGGTGGGACACAGCGGGCAGCCGCCGAAGGCGAAGCTCGGGTGGACCGACGTCGCGACGATGTGGGCGCACGGGATCCCCGCCACCAACTTCGGCCCTGGCGACCCCCTGCTCGCGCACCATCCCGACGAGCACGTGACGCGCGAGTCGCTCGAACGGGCGAGCGAGGTGCTCGCACGGATCCTGGAGCGCGGCGCGTCGTGAACGGCCCGGCCGCCAGCCGGCGTGAGCGATCAGCTCACAGCCGGCGGAGGACGGTCACGACCTTGCCGTAGATGGCCACCTCCTCGGGCGCGAGCTCGATGGGCGAGAGCGCCGCGTTCCGCGGGGCGAGCACGACCTTGCCGCCGCGCCGGGAGAAGACCTTCACCGTCGCCTCGCCGCCCGGGATCCCGGCGACGACCGTATCGCCGTTCTCAGCGTCGGGCTGCTGCCGGACGACGACGTAGTCCCCGTCGAAGATCCCCGCCTCGAGCATCGAGTCGCCCCGTACGCGCAGCATGAAGAGCGACCCCGTCCCGGTGAAATGCTCGGGGAGGGCGACGATCTCCTCCACGTCCTCCTGCGCGATCACCCCCGTCCCCGCTGCGACCTCGCCGACGAGAGGGACGTGGCGGACGGGTCCTGGCGCCATCGCCACCTGCGACGTCGGCTCGTAGCGGACCTGGATGGCACGCGGCTTGGTCGGGTCCCGGCGGAGGTAGCCCTCGCGCTGGAGGACGGCGAGGTGGCTGTGCACGGTGGCGGACGAGTTGAGCCCGACTGCCTCCCCGATCTCGCGCACCGACGGCGGGTAGCCCCGCTCGCGCAGGCAGTCGCCGATGAACTCGAGGATCTGTCTCCGCTTGCCGCTGAGCGCTTCCGCCATGGTCACAACCCCCTCGTACCCTCGCCTGCATCGGCGAACGTGTGTTTGCCACGAGGATAGCGAGGCCGGCACGTTGAGAGCAAACATCCGTTCGTGGAGCCACTTGACACGAACACACGTTCGTGGTGGGATGGAGGTGCAGGCCGAACAGACGTTCGCCGCAGCGAGGGGCCCGATCCAGCGGTCACGGCCCTTCGACGGAGGCGTGGACGAGGAGCGCGAGATGTCGATCGCACCATTGCTGGAGACCGAAGAGCCCGGCTGGCCGGCGGACCTGGACCTGTACGCCGCGAGCTGGCCGCGTCCCGCGCTCGTGCTGGTGCCGGACCCGTCCCGGTCCGAGGGCGCGGCCAGCGAGGAGGCGCCGGCCGATGGGCTCCGCGCAGGAGTGGACGTCTCCAGGCGGCGGGCACGTCGCGCCGCCATCCGGCGCCGCCGGCGCGCCGTCGTCCTGGCCGTGCTCGCGGCCGGCGCGGCGTGCGGGCTCGCGCTGCCGTTCGCCTCGCTCGGGGGATCGCCTGTGGCGGCGCACCCCCAGGGGGTTCCGGTCGCCGGCGAGACGGTCTACGTGGCCCGTCCCGGCGACACCCTTTGGTCGATCGCGGTGCAGTTCGATCACGGGGGAGACCCGCGCCCGGTGGCGGAAGCGCTCGCCAGGGAGATCGGCTCAGCGGTCGTCGTCCCCGGCGAGCGGATCCCGGTCCCCTGGTGATCCAGTGCGCTCCCGAGCGGATCCCGATCCCCTGGTGATGCAGTGCGCTCCCGGACGGATCCCGATCCCCTGGTGATCCAGTGCGCCGGCGGCGATGAAGAGACCGTGTCGCAGCGGTAACGTCCCACGAGTGCGATGCCCGTGGTGCGGCGCAGACGATGACAAGGTCGTCGATTCCCGCATGTCCGACGAGGGAGCCGCGATCCGGCGCCGGCGCGAGTGCCTCGGATGCGGCCGCCGGTTCACCACCTTCGAGCGGGTCGAAGAGCAGCCGCTGTGGGTGATCAAGCGGTCCGGGCAGCGTGAGCCGTTCGACCGGGCGAAGCTCATCGCCGGCGTGCAGGCCGCCTGCAAGAACCGCCCCGTGACCGACGGCATGCTTCGCGAGCTCGCCAGCGGCGTCGAGGAGTCGTTGCGCGCCGCGCCTGGCGAGCCCACCACCCAGCAGGTGGGGATGGCCGTCCTCGAGCAGCTCAAGCGCCTCGATGACGTCTCGTACCTCCGGTTCGCGAGCGTCTACAAGGACTTCGAGGACGCCGGGGACTTTCAGCGGGAAGTCGGACTGCTCATCAAGACGACCGAGCCCAAGCGCCGGGCCTGACCGCTGGCGGCCCGAACGCCGTGTCCGAGCTCGTGACCAAGGTGCCCGAGGTGGTGCTCGCCGTCTACGCCCATCCCGACGACGCGGACGTGGCGTGCGGCGGCACGCTCGCGCTGTGGGCGAGGCGGGGGTCGGCGGTCCACCTCGTCGTGTGCACCGACGGCGCTCGTGGCACGCCCGACCCCGACATGCGACCTGCGGAGCTCGCCCGCCGGCGCGCCGGGGAGCTGGCCGAGGCGGCGGGGATCGTCGGGCTCGCCTCGCACCGGGTGCTCGGAGCGACCGACGGGGAGCTCGACCGGCGACCCACACTGGTGGGCGAGCTCGTCGCGCTGGTGAGGTCGCTGCGACCCGAGGTCGTGCTCGGGCACGACCCGACCGCCGTCTTCTTCGGCCAGGACTACTTCAACCACCGGGACCACCGCGCCGCGGGGTGGGCGCTGCTCGACGCGCTGTCGCCGTCGGCCGCCCTGCCGCACTACTTCCCCGAGGCGGGCCCTCCCCACCAGGTGTCGGTGACGTACCTGTCGGGAACCCTCGAGCCCGACGTGTGGGTCGACGTCTCCGAGACGATCGAGGTCAAGGCTGCCGCGGTCGAGTGCCACCGGAGCCAGTTCGCCGGCGCGGAAGCCGGATGGGCGGCCGAGGCGGTCCTGCGGCGCGCCGAGGAGGAGGGTCGCCGGGCGGGCGTCGCCCACGCCGAGGGCTTCCGGCGGCTCCGGCTCGGTGGCTGAGCGAGGCGGCGCGCAGCCGGCCGGCCCGGACGCGGCCACGGACGCGGCCCCGGCTCCGGACGCGGCCACGAACGCGGCCCCGGCTCCGGCCGCGAAACGCCGCGAGCCGAGCATCCTCCACGTCGACATGGACTCCTTCTTCGCCTCGGTCGAGGTGCTCGACGATCCGTCGCTCGAGGGAAAGCCGGTGATCGTCGGAGGCAGCGGCGCGCGGGGCGTGGTCGCGTCGTGCACCTACGAGGCGCGCGTCTACGGGATCCACTCGGCGATGCCTTCGCTGCGGGCACGCGCGCTCTGTCCCCAGGCGGTGTTCGTCGACGGCCACTACCGGCGCTACGCAGAGGTGAGCGAGCACCTGCGTGAGGTGCTGCGCTCCTTCACGCCGCTCGTGGAGCAGGTCGGGCTTGACGAGGCGTTCCTCGACGTGCGCGGAGCGCTGCACCTCCTCGGGACGCCCGGCGAGATCGGGGCGGCGATCGTCGAGCGCGTGCGGGAGGAGCTGAGCCTCGACTGCTCGGTGGGCGCCGGCCGGTCCAAGATGATCGCCAAGCTCGCTTCCCGCGCCGCGAAGCCCCGCGCTGGCCCTCACGGCAAGCTCCCCGGAATGGGCGTGGTCGTGGTCGAGCCCGAGGACGAGCTCGCGTTCCTCCACCCGAAGGCTGTCGAGCAGCTTTGGGGCGTCGGGCCTGCCACGGGCAAGCGCCTTGCGGGCCTCGGGGTCCGCACCGTGGGCGATCTTGCAGCACTGCCCGATGCGGTGCTCGTGCGCGCGCTCGGCAGGACGCACGGCCGGCACCTCGCCGCACTGGCGCGCGGCGACGACCCCGATCCGGTCGTGCCCTGCCGCCCGACGAAGTCCGTCGGCCACGAGGAGACCTTCCGCGAGGACATCGCGGATCGCACGGTCCTCGAGCGCCACGCGCGACGGATGGCCGAGTCGGTGGCCGGTCACCTGCGCGCGAGCGGGCAGGCGGCGAGGACGGTCACGGTGAAGGTGAAGCTCGCCGACTTCTCGACCGTGACCCGGGCGCACACCATGCCGGGCGGTCTCGACTCCGGTCCCGCGATCGCGGCGATCGCCGTCGCGCTCCTCGGCGCGGTGGAGCTGCCGATGGGGGCGCGGCTCCTCGGCGTGAGCGCCTCGGGCCTCGAGGCGGCGTCGGCGGACCGCCAGCTGCGCTTCGAGCTCGACGCGCCCTCGACCGGGACGCCCGGGGGCGGCGCTGAGGACGCGGCGAGCCGTCAGGAGCACTGGCGGGAGGTGACGGCTGCGATCGACGCCATCCGCCGCCGTTTCGGCACTGCGGCCGTGGGCACGCTGTCGATGATGGGACCGGGCGGCATCGTCGTCCCGGCCCGCCGAGACGCGCCGTGGGGTCCCGGTGACGACAGCGCAGGCGTGAGCTCCGGCCCCGCCACCTGAGCGCCGTCGCCGGTGCGCGAGGGCTCAGTCGCCGGTGCGCGAGGGCTCAGTCGCCGGTGCGCGAGGGCTCAGTCGCCGGTGCGCGAGGGCTCAGTCGCCGGTGCCGTGCCAGTGCAGCCAACGGCCGTGCGCGTGCATGTCGGCGAGGCGGCGCACGCCAGGTTCGAGGCCGGGCGCCTGGTCCACGAGGACCACCGCCGTCGCCCCACGGACCTTCCCGCCTCGAGCTGGCGGCATCGGCAGGCCGGGAACCTCGTAGGGGGCTTCGGCGAAGATCCACGACACCGGACGTGTCGAGGCGACGTGGGACACCGCGTCTGCGAGCGCGCGCTGCTCCTGCGCCGTGAGGTACGCGGCCATCCAGGAATGCATGACGCAGAGGTGGGCGTCGGCGGGCAGCGTCGCGACGACGGGCGCGAGGTCCTCGACGGCGTCGCCCCGTCGGACGACCGGTGGATCGGGCATGGACCGAGCGAGGGCAAGCGCGCGGCTGACCCCTTCGAAGCGGTCGAGGTGGTCGGGCCATTGGCACGCGAGCAGCCAGAGCGCCTGGTCGTCGTCGCGGACGTCGACGGGACGCCGGTCGATCCCGACCCGCGCCGCGACGGCCGGCGGCTCGGCCGGTGGCGGTCGGTGCGCGCCGCCTCGCAACTCGCAGCGGAGCACCACGGGGCTCGCGGCTCCGACGAGCCCGTCGCCGTAGTCGTAGGCGTACCGGTCGAAGAGGAGGTTCAAGCCTGCCGACGCGCCGAGGTCCACGACGGCGATCGGCGTGTCGACGCGCGAAGCGACGGCCGAGAGCGCCGGAAAGATGGCGGTGCAGCGACCGACCTCGTTCGTCTGGGTTGCCCGCGTCGCCACGAGCTGCGCGACGGCCCGGCGGTGGCGGGAGCAGAACGCCGCGAACAGCGCGAACGGGTCGGCAGCTCCAGGCGGGCGTGCGGACCCGGGGTCCTCGTCACGCCACGCGAGCACCGTCGGGTAGCAGGCGGCGAGCGGGTCGTCCACTCCCGAGAGGAGCAGGAAGTGCACGGCCGCGAGAAGGATGTTCGGCCGACGCTGGTCCGGAGGCGCTCCGGCCACGAGCTCGAGCAGCGTCTCGTCGGACGCGACGCCCTCGCAGATGCGGGCATAGCGCGTGGCGCCGTCGCGCCCGGCACCGGCGGCGAAGCGCCGGAACTGGTCGGCGAGGTCGTCCGCACCGGGCCCGTCGCGCATCAGCGCGCCGCGACCGTCCGAGAGCTGGCGGCCCCCAACGGTGCCCGCCTCTGCCGGCGTCCACCCGACACCTCCTGCACGGCCGGGGAACGTAGCATCGACGAAGAGCCGCGGCGCGAGTGGGCACCGGGGCCGGCGTCGAGGAGGCGCA
>JAJYGM010000485.1 GCA_021785095.1 Actinomycetes bacterium | reverse complement strand
TGCGGGTGAATCTCGGGTCGACGTGGATCACCTTGGCGCCCCGTGCCTTTGCCTCCATCACCCACTGGAACCCAACAGGGTGGCACTCGGCCATGTCGGATCCCTCGATGACGATCCAGTCAGCGTTCTGGAGGTCCTGCTGGAAGGTGGTGGCTCCTCCCCTGCCGAGCGATGTCCCCAAACTGGGGACGGTGGAGGAGTGTCAGACTCGTGCCTGATTCTCTACCTGTATCACCCCGAGGGCGGTGTACAGCTTCTTCATCAGGTAGTTCTCTTCGTTGTCGAGAGTGGCGCCACCGAGGCTGGCGATGCCGAGCGTGCGACGCACGTCGCGACCGTCCTCGTCGCGCCACTGCCAGGTCTGCCGGCGAGTCTCGATCACCCGGTCAGCGACCATGTCCATGGCAGTGTCGAGGTCGAGTACCTCCCAGTCGGTGGCTCCTGGCTTGCGGTGGAGCACCTCGTAACGGCGGGAGGAGCCGGTGGCGAGCTGCAGACTGGCAGAGCCCTTGGGGCAGAGCCGCCCACGACTGACCGGGGAGTCCGGGTCACCTTCGATGTGGACGACCTTCTCGTCCTTGACGAAGACGTTCTGACCACACCCGACCGCGCAGTAGGGGCAGACCGACTTCGTGATCTTGTCGGCCTCGACCACCCGGGCACGGAGATGGGAGGAGGTCGAGGACTTGACGGCCTGTCCGCGGCCCAGTTTGTCGGACCCCCGCGCCTGGCGGAGCACGGGCCAGTCGTTGATCTTCATCAGACCTCCTCGGTGTGTGAGTACGGTTCCTCTTCGGCCCGGCCGGGGCGCTCGGCCTGACGGTCGCCAAGCCCGTCCCGTGCCTTGTCGAGCGGGGCGGCAGAGGCAGCAGCCGCCGTAACGGTGGCGGCGGCCTGCCCGGGAGCGTGCGGGTGAGACCTCGTGGGCGCATGCTGCTCCGCCCGGAGGATCCGCTCACCGATGGCCCGCCGGTCCTCCTCCGCCATGGAATCTCGAACCGCCAGGAGAACCTTGTCCTCGAAGGCCACGTGTCTGCGGAGCCTCTTCTCGAGCTCCTCGACCAGTTCGTCGAAGCGCTCCTGCGACGGCTCGGTCTTGCCGAGCGCGACGAGGCTGTCCTTTCCCTCCTGCTCCTGCTCGAGCGCCTGCTCCAGGATCTGGCCGCCCCCGGCTAAGAGGTCGCGCACCGCTGGCCAGAGGTGCTCCTGCTCGGCGGTCTCGTGCCGGGAGAGCTCGACGGTCATCATGTCGACGATCGACTTGCGTCGGGACTGGTGCACCTCGCTTCCGCCCTTGGTCACGCCGGGAATGGCCTTCAGCTGCTGCATCAGGGCGGTGACCGTGTCGTGCTGGCGGGTGAGCACGTCGCAGACGTCAGTGTCGTCGGTGTCTCCGGTCTGGCCTGGTTCCGCGCCCCTCGACCGCGCCGCCGAGACCATCTGAGGGTCACTCTCCGCTCGCCCACGGATCCACTCGTGCACCAGCGACTTCTGGATCGGGTCGCTGGTACGTGGCCGCTGATAGACGAGATGCTGAGTGCTCCCTCTCATGGCACCGGGTCTGCGCAGCGTCTCGTCCGGGGAGGACGTGTCGCTGCCGTCCGCGGGGAGGCCTGTGGCGATGAGGTAGGCCTGCCCGGGCGGGATGTGCAATCGGGCAGCGGCAGCGTCGTAGTCACAGTCGACACCGATCGCGTCTAGGACTTGTCTCTGGGTCGGCATGGGGGGTCTCTGCCTCGGTGGTTACGAGCGGCGGTTAGCTACCCAAATCGTCGGACGCCTACCCCGGGAACGGTTCTTGTCGCACACGGCGTCCCTCCGTGCACGGCGGCGAGCCGCTTTCGGTGTCGCCGATGTCGTCTCGGCTGGTCGGAAAGCCCCGGGTCGGTGAGGCGGAGACGGTGGGCGCCAGCGAGCTGGACCGCCACAGGTCCCGGGCCATGACTTGCCGCACCCGCCGTTGCCGCCCGGGGCCGGGGGCACCCCGGGGAGCCGGGCGCTCCGCCGACGGCATCGCTCTCCGAGCTGCTACTGCTTTGATTGCGCAATCACGCAATGATTGATATCATCGTCCACATGAGTTCGGAAGCCGCGACGTCATCGCCTGCTGAGGACGCCGCCTTCAGGTCGCATGCCGAGCTCTGCAAGGTCCTGACCGATCCGAAGCGCCTGCTTCTCATCGATGCGCTCAGGCATGCAGAGCGCTGCGTGGGCGACCTCGCCGAGCTGTTCGGCATGAGCCTGCCCAACGCCAGCCAGCACCTCTCCGTACTGCGACACGCAGGGCTGGTGGAGTCGCGCAGGGAGGGCACCACCGTCTACTACCGGCTGATCGAGCCGCGCATCGCCGACGCGTGCGACATCGTCCACCGGATCGTCACCGACCGCCGGCGCGGCGCCAGCCCCGCCGACGAAACCTCGCCAAACCGAGCAATGACCAAGGAGGTCCGTTGATGCCCGCTACCCAGACCCGGCATCGCGTGCTGGTCTTCACGACGCCCACCTGCCCGTGGTGCCAACGGGCAAAGGGTTACCTGCGCAGCCAGGGAGTGCCGTTCAGGGAGATCGACGTCTCGCGCGATCAGAAGGCGGCCGACGACCTGGTCCGTCGCACAGGCCGGATCGGCGTGCCGGTGATCGAGATCGACGGCCGACCTGTCGTCGGCTTCGACCAGACCCAGATCGACCGGCTGCTCGGACTGCGCAAGCGGGCTTGAGACCGAACGCCCCAAAACCAACCGATAAGGAGTAGTCAGCGATGACAGAACAGGTAGAACCACTCGGTGCACGCGTGCTGCTAAAGGTGCTGGAGGACGAGAGCGTCACCTCGAGCGGTCTCGTGATCCCCGACACTGCCAAGGAGAAGCCGCAGCGCGGCCTCGTGATCGCCGTGGGTGACGACGAGGAGCTGATCAAGGTCAAGCCCGGCGACCGGGTGCTCTTCCCCCGTTACGCGGGAACTGAGCTACGCCTCGGCGGAGCCGACCACCTCGTCATCGACGCCACGGACCTGCTCGCGGTGTTGCGGGACGCTGTCGCGACCGAAGCTGCGGCTTGACCGTATTCTGCGCCCACGGCGGGGAGCTGCTCCCGCCGTGGGCGCCGGCACGGCAGTCACCTCGCGACAGGAAGCAGCCGGCCGCGCTTTAGTCAGTTAGGCGGCGGCAGAGCAAGCCCGCTTCATCTCTCGGAACGCACTCCTCCCCGCCGGGCTCGCATGAGGTGATCGTGATCACCGCACCGGTTCGCTCACAGCAGACCGTGGCGGGACCCGCGGTTCTGACAGGCGGGCGGTCACTCACAGATAGGTGAGCGTGGCAGGGCCACTCGTGACTCGCCCGGTCGCCAAGCCGGCTGCATCGTGACCACAGCGGAGAGCCGTCGGCCCACGGCTGGCCCCCGGAGGACCTGACCCGGGCGCCACAGCGCACTGCGACCCACAGGACCCAAGGCCGCGACCGGCTCGATGCGGCTCGAGCTCTCTGGACCGATCAAGTCTCGGCTGGCGCCAAGACGAAGTCTCGTTCCAGCGAGTACCAGGTATCGCTCCATCCCTCGGGCGCTCCGGGCTCGTGAGGCCCATGGGCGAGGAAGTCGACGACGAGCGACGGCTTCACGCCGAAGACGGCATCGCTGCCGAGGTAGGGGCTCGTCCGGTCGAAGAGATGCGTCGCCACCGGGTGGCACCCAGTGGCTGAGACCACGAGGTGCAGATGGGCAGGTCGCCAGGGGTGGCGCCCGGTGGCCGCCAACATCCTCCCCACCGGACCGTCGTCCGGGATCGGGTAGTCGACCGGGCGGACCGCCCAGAACGAGAACGCTCCGTCTGACCCAGTCCGAAAGCGACCGCGCAGGTTCTCGAACGGCTGCTCGGGATCCTGAACGGCGTAGAGGCCGTTGGCGGCGTTCTGCCATACGTCGAGGACTGCCCCTGCGAGCGGTTGCCCGTCGATCCCGCGGACGTTCCCCGAGACGAACATGGGTTCCCCGCTCCCCTCCTGCTCAGCGATCGAGGAACCCATCGGGCGAAGCGGTGAGCCGTCGACGTGAAACGGGCCGAGCACGGTCGACTCCGTCACACCGGCCTGCAGGTGGCTCTGCAGGGCGTCGACGAGCATCGAGAGGCCGAGCGTGTCCGAGAGGAGGACGAACTCTTGGCGACGGTCACTGCAGCTGTGGCCGGTGTCGGTCAGGAAGGCGACGGCTGCCTCCCACTCGGCCTTCGTGAGGCCGACTTCGCAGGCGTAGGCATGCAGGTGCTCGACGAGCCGCTGGAGCAGGAAGCGCAGGCGGGCGTCCGGTGCCTCGTCGAAGCTCTTTCGCGCCGCTGCAGTGATGTCCTCGGGAGATGACGGGCGGCGTGCGTGCTCCACGGCCGCATGGTACGCGGGCACTGACTCCGACACCGGACGTCGTGTCGTCCCCCTCCCGCGCCGTGGAGTCAGGCGGGTGAGTGAGCCTTCGCCGCCACCGAGCCGGCGCAGGTTCGCCACGCCAGCGCCTCGAGTGGGTATGGCAGCTGGATGAGCGAGCCGCCCCGCCACCGGTCGGAGATGCACCGGACTGCGGCCACACGAGCTACCGGGGCACGGCGGGCTCGAGGGCACGGCCGCCGTCATGACGGGAGCTGACAGCGGCATCGGGCGAGCAGTCGCGATCGCCTTCGCCCGCGAAGGCGCCGATGTCCTCATCTCCTACCTCAGCGAGCACGGGAAGGCCGAGGAGACCGCTCGCCGCGTGCAAGACAGCGGCCGAAGGGCCGTCCTCGTCCGGGGAGACGTGTCCTCTCCCGAGCACTGCCAAAACATCGTGAAGAGGGCAGTCGAGGCGTTCGGCAAGGTGGACGTCCTGGTCAACAAGGCCGCCTTCCAGATGAGCCATGAGTCCCTCGAGAATGTCCCCGATGAGGAGTGGGACCACACGATCGCTACCACCTCTCGGCGATGTTCCACCTGTGCGAGGCGGTGCTTGCCCACAATGGGGCCAGGCTCCTCCATCCATCGGGAGCTCGTCGGTGAACTCCGACATGCCGAATCCG
The DNA here is from genome assembly GCA_021785095.1 of Actinomycetes bacterium. Next base: position 4,628 of record JAJYGM010000485.1, on the reverse strand, counting down.
ACGCTTGCCCCCTACTCGGCAACCGTGGCAGCGAGTCGCGAGCCTCGGCGCCAGTCTCGCTCAGCTGCTCGGCCCTCGCGGGAGCCGGGCCAACAGCGTCGCGCCTGTCCGATCTGGACCCCGCTCATCTCCACGACGATGCCCGAGGACAGCGTGGAGCAATTCGGCTCCAACACCGCGATCGGCCGCCCCGATCAGCGAGCTGGTGCCGGTCTAGGTCTTGCTGGCCTCCGGCGACGGAAGCTACCTCTCGGGAGGGCGCGTAGCCGCGACCGGAGGGCGCCCCATGCTCTGATTGCCCATCCGCCCGACGCACGACGCGGCGTTTCGAACAGCACCGGGCACGTACCGCCGGCGTAGGTCAGACCCGAAGCCTGACCGCGAGGGGTCGTTCTCCGCGCGCCGCCAGTCTGTTGGGCGCGGCGCTGGTCGGCCCAACACGTGACCGGCAGCCGCAGGTCAGTCGGCGACCTCGCCGCCGGACACGACGTCGCACCTCTGGCGTCGAGCAGGCACGGTGACGGGACGCCCAGCGCCATCCGCCGCCCCGCCCATGAGAGCGGTCGGACAGCAGACCGACCCCGAGGTCACCGACCTGGAACCATCCGCATCCTCCGGGCGCGACGTGACCAGGCGAGGGCGCGGGACCGATGCGTCGGCCCCTGGTCGAGCCCGCTCCGACGCGGGGGCCGCGCCGCTCGGATCTCAGCGACCCGAGCCCCGCGTGGTTCTGCTTCGATCTCGAGAGGAGCGGCTCTGCCGGGTGGCGCGCTCGTTCGACGTCGCGCGCCCACGCTTGCCGTACCCGCGGGCCTCTGGCTTCACCTTCACCCGGGGAGCACCCTCATGAACAGGGCGGATGGCAACACCGGCGGCGAGGGAAGAGAGGTCTGGCGAGGAGACGCCGCTCGAGAGACCGAGGCGCCGCTGGATCTGCTTGATCGCGGCAAGATGCTCGCTTCCCACCAAAGACACGACCGTCCCGTCAGCGCCTGCTCGGCCGGTACGGCCGGATCGGTGGACATAGTCGGTGCTGTCGGCGGCTGGATCGAAGTGTACGACGAGCGGCACGGCATCAACGTGGATCCCCCGCGCTGCGATGTCGGTGGCGACGAGCACGTCGAGCCGTCCGCTGCGAAACGCGGCCAGAGCCCTCTCGCGCTGGCTCTGACTGCGGTTGCCATGGATAGCTGCCGAGGCGAGACCTGAACGTGCCAGGCGGTCGGACAGCCGATCGGCACCGCGCTTGGTCCGGCAGAAGACGACGGCAGGCCCGCTGGCGCTGACCACCTTCGTCGTCACGGCCACGCGTTCATGGGACTCAACTCGCCAGAAGTGATGAGCCACGTCCCCTTGATCGGAGCCTGTTGGCACGACGTCGTGACGTACGGGGTCGTGCTGATAGTCACGGATCAGTTTGTCGACCGGCCCGTCCAACGTGGCCGAGAACAGAAGAGTCTGGCGCGTCCCACTGGTTCTGTCGACGAGGCGTCGCACCTCTGGGAGAAAGCCCATGTCAGCCATCCGGTCCGCTTCGTCGATCACCACCATGTCGACGTGAGACAGGCGGGCGTCGCCACGCCCGACGAGATCGGAGAGCCGTCCGGGGCACGCGACGAGCACGTCCACTCCGCTGCGGAGGGCGGTCACCTGCTTGCCGTATCCGACGCCGCCGTAGATCGATGTCACCCGGGCGCCGATGACCTTGGCCAAGGGCACCATCACCTCCTCGATCTGCGCGGCCAGCTCACGCGTGGGGACGAGGATGAGCGCGGTCGCATGGCGGCGACCCTGCCGCTCCGAGCGAGGCTTCGCGGCCAGCCGGGAGAGCACCGCCAACCCGAACGCCAGGGTCTTGCCAGAGCCGGTCGGTGCCTTGCCGCAGACATCGCGGCCCGCAAGGGAGTCCGGCAGAGTGACCGCCTGGATCGGGAAAGCGGAGAGGATCCCACGCTCCTCGAGCGCAGCCGTCAGTGTCGGTGGGATGCCGAGGTCGGAAAAGCGGGCGGGCGCGGACGCCAGGCCAGGGCTAGGGGTGCTCATGAGACTCCAGTCGGTCGAGGGGCGATGATGGCCGACTCGATATAGCGTCTCGTGGGCCTGGCCAGCACCGTTCTTGCCAGCCGCCGCTGGGAAGCACCCTGCGGTATCGCTGAGAGGATAGCGCCGATTCCGCCGCCGGGGTCACTGTGGCCGCTCACCGTTCGTCCACGGCAGCGAGTGCTACCTCCGCGGGGACCGCAACATACGCTGAGCCGGTGCCGAACAGCGACGAGCGGGCAGTCCCATGGCTCGAGCGGCTACCGCCGGCCGTCGCCTCTCGGGCTCTCCCCCTTGGGGCGCCCCGCTCCCGTGCGCCCGACGACCAGACCGCTTCGCCGCCACCTCGCCCGCCGCAGACGCGTGCCACGCTCAGCGCGGCGAGTGGCGTATCGGGCACAACCAACTGCCTGCCCTCATACGACCTGGCGCCGGGAGCCTCTCCGATGGACTCGGCGGTTCGTTCCACTCTCGGCAATAGGGACGAGCGGCACGAGAACGCGACGACGGCAGGCGCGCACATCCGGCGAGGATGTCCGGACCAGGAGGCGTAGGTCGTGAGCCGTGTGCCCGGTGCGTTCTCGAGACTGGCATTGCGGGGCGCCAAGGCAAAGGGCCTCGTCGCGTTGGCAGTTGCGGGGGCCGGAGCCGCAGCAATCGGGTCAAGCCTCTCGAGTGCTCCGCCGTCTCACCAACCTCATCGTCACCCCTACCACCTCGTGGCCGAGGCAGGCGGTTGCCGACCCGGGAATCCGTTGGCGAACGTGTACCACCCGTACCGGCTGAAGGTACGCGTAAGGTGCCTCACCGTCGTCGGCACCGTCGCCTACATCCGGCGGGAGGACGACGGTGATGTCCATGTCGCTCTCAGGTTGCTGCCCGGCGAGAACCACCTGCTGAACAGATACAACGACTCCGAGCAGTACCGCCACCTCGTTACCGAGATCGTGCCGGCTGACCAGCCGCACTGCCCTCCGGGCCGTCCCCCGAAGCCGGCTCGAGGGACGTACAACTACGGGGTCTGTACCGGAGCGGATATCCACACCCCACCGATGGGAGCGCTGGTGAGGGTGACGGGCCCGTACGTGCTCGATACTGACCATGGCTGGATGGAGATCCACCCCGTATGGCGAGTAGTCATCCTGCGCCGTTCTCCGCCGAACACGACGGCAATAAGCAGCTCGTCGACGACCACGACGACGGTGCCGCTCAGCTCCGCACCGACGACAGCGCTCGTCGGAGCATGGTGCAAGGTCTACTCGGTTCCTGCGAACGACAGCTACCCCGGGGACCTCGACATCCACGTGTCCTCAGACAAGCCCTATGCAACCGCGACAGCCCACTCGGCGACGGACACCTACAGTTACGAGACCAACGCGCAAGGGTCGGCGGTCGTCTACCTGTGGAATCAGCACGCCGGCGAGGCCGTCACCGTGACAGTCGGTTCGGCAAGCTGTCACACCACAGACCCGTAGCTACCGGGGCGCCGGACATCCCGAGGCAGGTGTGTTCATCATCGCCGATAGCTTGTCCTCATGTCTGAACTCCGCGACTACGTGAGCTGGCACAAAGCGTATGACGATCCCAACTCCGGGCTTTCATGGCGTCTTCGCGTGGTCCAGCAGTATCTCGCCGACGCGTTCGACCGGCATCATGGTGAGCTGCGGCTGCTGAGCTTGTGCTCGGGCGACGGGAGGGATCTCCTCGGCGTCCTCTCCGAACGCCCCGATGCCGAACGGGTGAGGGCAACGCTCATCGAGCTCCATCCGGGAATCGCCGCACGTGCCCGCGACGCCGCCGCTTCGGCCGGCCTGTCGGGGGTCGAGGTCAGGGTCGCCGACGCCGGCAACTCGGCGTCCTACGCGGGAGCAGTGCCTGCGGATGTCGTGATGTTGATCGGCATCTTCGGCAACATCAGCGACTCCGATATCGAGCAGACGGTCAGGGCGGCCCCGCAGCTGTGCCAGTCGGGTGCCACCCTTGTTTGGTCGCGCGGAAGAGACCGAGACGACCGTAACGACGCCATCAGAGCGTGGTTCCGTGACGCCGGCTTCGAAGAGCTCGATTATGCGACACGCGAGGTAGACAGCGGGCCCGCGCTCGGCGCGATGAGGTACCCCGGGGCGCCGCGAGAGCTCATCGCCGGAGAACAACTGTTCACCTTTCTGCGATGAGATGGCGTGGGCGGGCGGGAGACAACTTCCGCCACAGCCCAGCGTCGCTGCCCGCGCCCGCACCAGCACACGACTCCTGCCGACACGCTCACCGCCCTCATGCTCGCCCGCATGGAAACCTGGGCTGATGCGGTTGCCGGCTACGTGCAAGCCTCGACTGGGACGGCGCCGCGCTAGAAACTGGGCCGGTCGACGCCCGCTCGGCTGCGCACCACCTGTGCTCTTGGACATCGCGCACTCGGCGGTGCCGTGACCGTCCGACGCGACCATCTCTCTCTCGCCGTCGGCAGACGAGGCAATGTCCCGCTGCCCTCGAGAAACGGGCTCCTCGCGAATCAGGGTTGAGGCCGACGCCGTGATCTCGGTGACCATCCACCGCTGAGGCGGCCTCCGGCTCCCAAACTTCGGTTGTCC
>JAJYGM010000074.1 GCA_021785095.1 Actinomycetes bacterium | reverse complement strand
TGAACGGCGCCCGCTCGAAAGTCCGCAGGCTCCTCGCCGACCCCAAGGTGACGACCGTCGTCGTCGAGCACCGAGACCGGCTGGGGAGGTTGAACACCGAGCTCGTCGAGGCCGCGTTGTCGGCACACGGCCGCCGCCTGGTCGTGCTCGACGAGGGCGAAGTCGACGACGACTTGGTACGTGACATGGTCGGGGTGCTGACCAGCTTCTGCGCGCGCCTCTACGGGCGACGCTCTGCCAGGAACCGCGCAGAGAAGGCCTTGCGCTGTGCACAACGCGACATCGGACCGAGGGACCTGTCGTGAAGAAGACCCGCTACCCGGTCCACGGGGCAGAGCAGGCGCCCACCACGACCACCCTGCGCATCCGGGCCCGCGTCCACGCCAGCGACGACGACCGGGCGGTGCTCACGGCCCTGGGGGAGCACCTCTCCGTCCTCCTTGGCAAGGACCTCGCCGCACGCTGTCGAGCCGGCAGCGCCCACGACAAGGAGGACTGGCGCCAGAGGAAGCAGGCCCTCACGAAGGACTGTTCGTCCCGGTGGGCGGGGTGGGTGACCAAGTCGTCGAACGACGCCTACGCCACCGCCCGGCGCAACCAGCGCCGTGCGCTCGACGACAAGGCACAGGCGGCGGCCGCCATCGCAAAGAGGCTCGTGCTCCCCATCTCGAGCGTCGCCGAGCGCAAGGAGGCCGTGCGAGCCGAGCGCCAGCTGGCCAGGGCCGAGGGCCGCAGTCCCAGGCACCTCGACTTCGGCTACCGCTCGGGGCACGAGCACGCGATGAAGCGCCGGCGGCTCGGGGTGCTCCGGGCCGAGTGTGCCCGCCTGGCCCAGGACCTCGCCGCCGGCACGGTGCATGTCACCCGTGGGGGCAAGAAGCTCCTGCGCAGCCGGCTGCACCTCGACGAGGCCGGGCTGGGTGAGGAGGAGTGGCGCAGCAGCTGGCGAGCAGCCCGCCTCTCCTTCGGCGCCAACGGCGAGGCGCAGAAGACCTTCGGCAACGAGACCATCCGGCTGTCTCCCGACAGCACCTTGGAAGTCGACCTCCCGGCCCAGTTGGCCCACCTCGCGAACGTGACCGCCCGCGGCACCACCCGGTATCGCCTCTCGGCTCCCGTCGCCTTCTCCTACCGCAGGGCCGAGTGGCTCGCGCAGGTCGAAGCCAACCGAGCTGTCGCCTACGACGTGGTGCTCTCCGAGTCCGGCCGGGTCTACCTCGACGCGAGCTTCACGCCGGCTGAGACGCCCGAAGTGCCGAGCCTCGAGGAGCTGAAGGCGGACCCGAACCTCCGGGTCTTCTCCGTCGACCTCAACCACGGCTTCCTCGCCCCGGCGGTCGTGGACGCCGCCGGCAACATGATCGGGAGGCTCCCCCACATCCCCCTTCTGACCGAGGACCTCCCCGCCACGACCAGGGACGGCCACCTCCGCCACGCCGTCACCGAGCTGCTCGACATGGCAGGAGCCCACCGCTGCAGGCTCGTCGCAGTCGAGAACCTCGGCTTCTCCGACATGCGCACCACCGGCAGGGAGCGCTACGGGTCCAACAAGCGGTTCCGAAGGACGGTCTCGGGCATCCCGACCGCCCAGTTCCGAGACCGCTTGGTGGTCATGGCCTCTCGCCGGGGCATCGCCGTCGTCGGGGTCCCCGCCGCCTACAGCTCCCTCTGGGGTGCCGAGCACTGGCAGGCACCCCTCTCCAACAAGCAGCACAAGGTCTCGAGGCACACCGCAGCAGCGGTCGTGCTCGGGAGGCGAGCCCTCGGGCACTCGGCCCGACGGCGCCATCTGCAAGCAGCAGTCCCAGGTGTGACCGCACCCGGCCAGAGGACCGAAGCCGCAGCCACGGGGGAGCCCGTGCGCAGTGCTGCCGGTGCGGCGAGCTACCACGCAGACGGCAACCGGGCACCGAACGCTCGCCACCACGTCCCCCGACCACCACGGAGGCACCCGGGCGCCCATCAGACCCGGCGTGGCGACGTGGCAGGGAGCGGGACCAGTCCAGCCAAGACCGTTCGGGCCGGGCCGTCAGGGCCGGATTGATGGGCGCTGACGTTCTGAGGAACGGTAAGGTTCCCCTTCGACCGTGAAGCGGGTCCCGTGAGGCCCGTACGGACAGGAGGACCGTTGGCCGAGCGCGAGCGCAGTCACACCCGCGGCCGCGTCTTCGTGCCACGGACCCAGGTCCTCTCCGCAGCGGACCTCCACCGCGCGCTCGTCCGGATGGCGCACGAGATCGCCGAGCGCAACGGCGGCCTCGACGGCGTCGTGCTCGTCGGCTTGCAGACCGGCGGCGTGCCGCTGGCGCGTGGCATCGCCGAGACGCTGCGCCAAGCCGAGGACGCAGACGTCTTGGTGGGGACCCTCGACGTCGCCTTCTACCGCGACGACATCGGGCTGCGGCCCGTGCTGCCCGAGGCGGTGACCGAGATCCCCTGCGAGCTCACAGGCAAGGCCGTGGTGCTGGTCGACGACGTGCTGTTCACCGGGCGCACCGTGCGGGCCGCGCTCCACGCGCTGAGCGACTTCGGGCGGGCGCGCACGGTGCAGCTGGCGGTGATGGTCGACCGCGGCCACCGAGAGCTTCCGATCAGGCCGGACTACGTCGGGAAAAACCTCCCGACCCGGCGGGACGAGATGGTGGACGTCTCCGAGGACGGCGTCACGATCGGAACCCTGCAGTGACACACCTGCTCTCGGTGTCGGACCTCGGGCGCGACGGGATCGAGGAGGTCCTGCGCGTCGCGGAGGCCTTCGCCGAGGTCGGGACGCGCCCGATCCGGAAGGTCCCGACGCTGCGCGGCAAGGCGATCGCGACGTTGTTCTTCGAGGACTCGACCCGTACCCGCCTCTCCTTCGAGACGGCGGCCAAGCGCTTGTCCGCCGACGTGCTCTCGTTCTCGGTCGGCGCCTCCTCGGTGAAGAAGGGCGAGTCGGTCCGCGACACCGTCGAGACCATCGAGGCGATGGGGATGGACGCGCTCGTCGTCCGGCACCCGTCGGCGGGCGTGCCGGTGCAGGTGAGCAGGTGGGTGCGGCGCTGCAAGGTGGTGAACGGGGGCGACGGGTGGCACGAGCACCCGACCCAGGCGTTGCTGGACTGCTTCACGGTGCGCCAGGTACGCGGCGAGATCGAGGGGCTGAGGGTCCTCGTGGTCGGAGACGTCCTCCACAGCCGGGTGGCCCGGTCCCAGGTCCTCGCCTACGACGCGCTCGGCGCGTCGGTGACCCTCGTCGCGCCGGGGAGCCTGCTGCCCGCTTCCCTCGAAGGATGGCCGGCCGAGGTGACCGACGACCTCGACGCGGCGCTGCCGAAGGCCGACGTCGTGTCCCTGCTCAGGCTCCAGGCCGAACGCGGCGCCGGCGCGTTCGTCCCGACGCTGCGCGAGTACACGGCCCGCTTCGGCCTGACCGCCCGGCGGGCTCAGCTCCTGGACCCCGACGCGGTCGTCACCCACCCCGGTCCCATGGTTCGCGGCGTCGAGATCGCGAGCGACGTCGCCGACCTGCCCCAGGCGGTGGTCACGCGCCAGGTGACCAACGGGGTCGCGGTCCGGATGGCCGTCCTCTTCTTGGTGCTCGGCGGTGCGATGTGAGCCGGCCGCTCGTGCTTCGAGGCGGCGAGGTCCTGGACGCGGCCGGCCGCCGCCGGGCCGATGTGGTGGTCGCCGACGGTGTCGTCCGTGCCGTGGGGCCCGACGTCGCGCGCGAGGCGCCCGGCCGCGCGCTGGTGCTCGACGCAGGCGGGTGCGTGGTGGCGCCGGGCCTCGTGGACCTCCACGCCCACCTGCGCGAACCCGGGAGGGAGGAGGCCGAGACCGTGGAGACGGGCGCCCGGTCGGCGGCGCTCGGCGGGTACACGGCGGTGGTCGCCATGCCGAACACCGAGCCGCCGGTCGACTGCGCCGCAGTCGCGACCGAGGTGCTCGCGCTCGGGGCACGCGCGCCCGTCGAGGTGGCGGTCGCAGGGGCGATCACGGTCGGCAGGAGAGGGGAGCGGCTGGCACCGATGGGCGAGCTCGCCGCGCTCGGTGTCCGGATCTTCACCGACGACGGCGCGGGCGTCCAGGACGGCGCGCTGATGCGCCGGGCGCTCGACTACGCGCGCGGGCTCGGCGTGACCCTCGCCCAGCACTGCGAGGACGCCGCCCTGGCGGCGGGGGGCACCATGCACGAGGGGGCGTGGTCGAGCCGGCTCGGGCTGCCGGGGGCTCCGGCGGCGGCCGAGGAGACGATGGTCGCCCGCGACATCGCGCTCGCGCGTCTCACGGGTGCCCGGCTGCACTTCCTCCACCTGTCGACCGAGGGCTCCGTCGAGCTGGTCCGGCGGGCCAAGGCCGAGGGGCTGTGCGTCACCGCAGAGGTGACCCCGCACCACCTCGTGCTCACGGACGCCGCGTGCGCCGGGTACGACCCCGTGTTCAAGGTGAGCCCGCCGCTGCGCAGGCAAGAGGACGTGGAGCGACTTCGTGCCGGGCTGGCCGACGGGGTGCTCGACGCGATCGCGACCGACCACGCCCCGCACGCGCCCGAGGCGAAGGACCTCCCCTTCGACGAGGCGCCTCCCGGCATGCTCGGGCTGGAGACGGCGCTGTCGGTCGCGCTCTCGTTCCTCGGCCTCGAGCTCGCGCTCGCCTGCATGAGCTGGCGGCCCGCGCAGATCGCCGGCCTGGCCCCGCGCCAGGGCGGCCCGGTGGTGGAGGGCGCCTGCGCCAACCTCTGCGTGATCGATCCCGCGGCCACCTGGACGGTCGACCCGGCGCGCCTTGCGAGCCGGAGCCGGAACACCCCCTTTTCCGGGTGGACGTTCACGGGCAGGAACCGCCACACGATCGCGGCCGGCGAGGCGGTCGTCGTCGACGCGGAGGCGCAGCGGTGAGCGGGGCCCCGCGTGCCGCTGCGCTGCTCGTGCTCGCGGACGGCGAGGTGTTCGACGGTGAGGCCGCCGGAGCGCCGGCACCGGTCGCGACGGGCGAGCTCGTCTTCAACACTGCGCTCTGCGGTTATCAAGAGGTGCTCACCGACCCGTCGTACGCCGGCCAGGTGGTTGCCTTCACGTACCCGCACATCGGGAACTACGGCACGAACGGCGAGGACGACGAGTCGGGCCGGGTCCACTGCCGCGGCGTCGTCGTCCGCGACCTCACGCCGGAGCCTTCGAGCTGGCGCGCGACGGAGGGCCTCGACGGCTGGCTGACGCGCCGGGGCGTCCCCGCGGTGAGCGGCGTCGACACGCGCCGCCTGACGCGCCACTTGCGCGACAAGGGCGCCATGCCCTGCGCGTTCGGCACCGCCGGCGAAGCGGCGCTTCGCGAAGCGGCCGCGCAGGCGCTCCCGACCGACGGCCGCGACCTCGTGTCGGACGTCACGACGCTGGCCCCGTACGTACGAGGGAGCGGCCCTCGCCGGGTCGTCGCGTACGACTTCGGCGTGAAGCAGACGATGCTCCGGCAGCTCGAAAAGGTCGGGACGGTGACGGTGGTCCCCGCGTCGACGCCGGCCTCCGACGTCCTCGCCATGGAGCCCGACGGCGTGCTCCTGTCGAACGGCCCCGGCGACCCGGGCGCGCTCGCCGGTCCGACGTCGGCGATCGCCGACCTGGTCGGCAAGGTGCCCATCTTCGGGATCTGCCTCGGCCACCAGCTCCTCTGCGCAGCGCTCGGCGGCTCGACGTACAAGCTGTTGTTCGGCCACCACGGGACGAACCATCCCGTCCAGCGGCTTCTCGACGGGGCCGTCGAGATCACGAGCCAGAACCACAACTACGCGGTGACCGGCGTCCCCGGCGCCGAGGTGACGCACGTGAACCTGAACGACGGGGTCGTCGAGGGCGTGCGCATTCCGAGGGCGAACGCGTTCTCGGTCCAGTACCACCCAGAGGCAGGTCCCGGGCCGCACGACGCCAGGTACCTGTTCCGCGCGTTCGCCGAGATGCTCGGCTAGCCCGGTTCGAGACGGACGGAAGGGAGCGGGAAGTGCCCCGGCGCGACGACATCTCCTCGGTGCTCGTCATCGGCTCAGGGCCGATCGTCATCGGCCAGGCCTGCGAGTTCGACTATTCGGGGAGCCAGGCCTGCCGGGTGCTCAGCGCCGAGGGCTACCGCGTGGTGCTGGCCAACTCGAACCCGGCCACCATCATGACGGACCCCGAGCTCGCCGACCGGACCTACGTGGAGCCGCTCGACCCCGAGGTGCTGGAGGCGATCATCGCCAAGGAGCGCCCCGACGCGTTGCTGCCGACCCTCGGCGGCCAGACCGCGCTGAACCTCACGATGGCGCTGCTCGAGCGCGGCGCCCTCGACGACGTCGAGGTGATCGGCGCGCGTCCGGAGGCGATCCGAACCGCTGAGGACCGGGAGCTGTTCCGCCGGGCGATGACCGAGATCGGGCTCGAGGTCCCCGCCAGCGGCTTCGCCCACTCGCTGGAGGAGGCGCTCTCGATCGCAGCGGAGGTGGGCTACCCCGTGATGGTCCGCCCGAGCTTCATCCTCGGCGGGAGGGGCACGGGGATCGCGCCGGGCCATGAGGAGCTGGTCGGGCTCGCGGCCGACGGCCTCGACGCGAGCCCCATCGGCGAGATCCTCGTCGAGCGGTCCGTGGCGGGGTGGAAGGAGTACGAGCTCGAGGTCATGCGCGACCGGGCGGACAACTGCGTCGTCGTCTGCTCGATCGAGAACCTGGACCCGATGGGGGTCCACACCGGGGACTCGATCACCGTCGCACCCGCCCAGACGCTGACCGACGTCGAGTACCAGGCGATGCGGGACGACGCGTTCGCGTGCATCCGGCGGGTGGGGGTGGAGACGGGTGGCTCGAACGTGCAGTTCGCCGTCGACCCCGCGACGGGCCGGCGCCTCATCATCGAGATGAACCCGAGGGTGTCCAGGTCCTCCGCGCTGGCGTCGAAGGCGACGGGGTTCCCCGTCGCCAAGATCGCCGCGCGGCTGGCGGTGGGCTACACGCTCGACGAGGTCCGCAACGACATCACGAGGGCGACCCCGGCGAGCTTCGAGCCCACGATCGACTACGTGGTGGTGAAGATCCCCCGGTGGGCGTTCGAGAAGCTCCCCGGCACGGAGGGGAGATTGGGCACCCGCATGCAGTCGGTCGGCGAGGTGATGGCGATCGGGCGCACCTTCTGCGAGTCGCTGCAGAAGGCCGTCCGCTCGCTCGAGGAGGGCCGGGCGGGGCTGAACGCGGACCAGGCGGAGGCCGGCCTGGACGCGCTCGGGGACGCCGAGCTGCTGGAGCGGATCGCCGTCGCGACGCCCGAGAGGATCTTCGAGGTGGAGTGCGCGCTGCGGCGCGGCATCGGCGTCGAGGTGGTGGCCGGGGCGAGCGGCATCGACCCGTGGTTCCTGCGGCAGATCGCGCGCCTCGCCGAGGCCCGGCGGGAGCTGGCCGGCGTGCGCGGCCCCGGCGAGCGCGACGCCGTCTGGGCCCTCGACCGCCGATGGTGGCGGCGGCTGAAGCGGCTCGGGTTCTCGGACGCCCAGCTCGGCTACCTCCTCTCCTCCCCGGAGGCCGAGGTGCGTGAGGCACGGCTCTCTGCGGGGGTGCGCGCGACGTACAAGACCGTCGACACGTGCGGCGCGGAGTTCGAGGCGTTCACGCCGTACCACTACTCGACCTACGAGGACGAAGACGAGATCCGACCCTCGGGGCGCGACCGGGTCGTCATCCTCGGCTCGGGACCGAACCGGATCGGCCAAGGGATCGAGTTCGACTACTGCTGCGTGCACGCGTCGCTCGCGCTGCGCGCCGCCGGGTACGAGACGGTCATGGTCAACTGCAACCCCGAGACGGTCTCCACCGACTACGACACCTCCGACCGCCTCTACTTCGAGCCCCTCACTGCCGAGGACGTGGCGAACGTGCTGGACGCGGAGAGCCGGGCGGGGGGCCGCGTCGCCGGGGTCGTCGTCTCGCTGGGCGGTCAGACCCCGTTGAAGCTGGCCCATTCGCTCCCGCCCACACTGGTGCTCGGGACGAGCCCCGCGTCGATCGATCGGGCAGAGGACCGCCGCCGCTGGAACGCGCTGTGCGAGGACCTCGGGATCCCCCAGCCTCCCGGCGGCGCGGCGGGGAGCGTCGAGGAAGCGCTCGTGGTCGCTCGTCGCGTGGGGTACCCGGTGCTCGTGCGCCCGAGCTACGTGCTCGGCGGGAGGGCGATGGAGATCGTCTTCGACGACGCGGAGCTGCGGCGGGTGATGGCAGGGCTTCGGCTCGAGCGGGAGGGCGGCGTGACCTCGGAGCGGCCCGTGCTCGTGGACCGCTTCCTGGAGGACGCGGTGGAGGTCGACGTCGACGCGATCCGCGACCACACGGGCGAGGTGCTCGTCTGCGGCGTGATGGAGCACGTCGAGCAGGCGGGTGTCCACTCGGGCGACTCCGCGTGCGCGCTTCCTCCGCAGACGCTCTCCGCGGACGTGCTCGCGACCCTCGAGGGCCACACGCGCGCGCTCGCCGACGCGCTGGCAGTGGAAGGCCTGCTGAACGTCCAGTACGCGGTGAAAGACGGCGTCGTCCACGTCCTCGAGGCGAACCCCCGCGCGAGCCGGACCGTGCCGTTCGTGGCCAAGGCCACCGGTGTCCCCGTCGCGATGATCGCCGCCCGGGTGATGGTCGGAGCCTCGCTCGAGGCGCTGCGCGGCGAGGGCCTGCTCCTTGCGTCGGGCACGGTCCCGAGCCCCGGCCACGTGAGCGTGAAGGAGGCGGTGCTGCCCTTCGACCGCTTCCCCGGAGTCGACACCCTGCTCGGGCCCGAGATGCGCTCGACCGGTGAGGTGATGGGCGTCGACGCGACGTTCGGCCTCGCGTTCGCGAAGAGCCAGGCCGCCGCGGGAACCGGGCTCCCGGGGTCGGGAACGGTGTTCCTCTCGCTCGCGGACCGTGACAAGCCGGCCGGGCTGGCGGTCGCACGCGGGCTCGCCGACCTCGGCTTCTCGATCGCCGCCACGCTCGGTACGGCCGGGTACCTGCGCGATCGCGGCGTGACCGTCGAGACGCTGGTGGCCAAGGTGGGGGAGGAGGGGATGGCGGCCGATGCGGTGAGCCTGATCGCGAGCGGCGAGGTGCAGATGGTCGTGAACACGCCGCGGGGCCGCGGTTCGCGCGACGACGGCATCCACATCCGCGCGGCGGCGCTCGCGCACCACGTCCCGTGCATCACGACGCTCTCGGCCGCGAAGGCGGCGGCCGCGGGCATGGCGGAGGCCGCCGTCCACCCGCTCGTCGTCCGCAGCCTCCAGGAGCTCCACCATGCGCCGGACAGTCGTTGAGCGGCAAGTGCTCGAGACGAGGGTCGGCGGGTTGCGGCTCCGCTCCGCCGTGATGACCGCGTCGGGGACGTCGGGCCACGGGGCCGAGCTCGCCGCCTACGGCCCGCTCGCCGACCTCGGGGCGGTCGTGGTGAAGTCGCTGGCGGCGCACCCCTGGCCGGGGAACGACGGCATGCGTGTCCACGGCGCCGCGGGCGGCTCGATGCTGAACCGTGTCGGGCTCCAGGGACCCGGCGTCGCGGCCTGGCGCGCGCGGGACCTCCCCGGGCTGCTCGCCCACGGCGCGACGGTGGTCGCGAGCGTCTGGGGCGGCACGGCCGCGGAGTTCGCCGCCGCGGCGGCGGCGCTCCCGGCAAGTGGTGGGGAGGTGACGCCCGGGTTCGTTGCCGTCGAGGTCAACGTGAGCTGCCCGAACCTCTCTGGTCACCTGTTCGGCC
>JAJYGM010000017.1 GCA_021785095.1 Actinomycetes bacterium | reverse complement strand
CGCTTCGGCAGCCGTCTGCCAGACAGCTGCGATGACCTCCCACCCGAGTCGGGAACATCGGACGTCGGCGGCGTGTGCATGGCGAAAGCGCAGAAAGGAGTCGTCGTCCACGGCACCGGACCCTAGGTGATCAGGCGACAGAGTGGCCGGGTTAGCGAACAGTCCGAGCGAGGTGAACGACCCTTATCGGCTCAGAACGCCATCCCGGTGCGCGGCCGAGCAGCCGTTGGCAATCCGTTTGGCAATCAACTGCAGCGCCTGGCGACCGTCCCGCTGGAACCACCACCACGAATGTCCTACTGAACGGGACTGCCGCGAACTCCGAGGACATGCCGGACGAACCGGGATGCCCTTTCAAGGCGGTAACACGGGTTCGAATCCCGTTGGGGGTGCTCGGCTCGTAGATCTCCGGTGAACGGCCTACAGGGTCATCACCGTCACATCGGAAGTGACCGTCGCCGTGAATCCGGCGTTGGGGGACCACCGATGCCGCCCCGGACATAGAGCCGGATGTTGGCCACTCCCCCCCGGCGGCACCGTCCAACCTGGCGGGACTTGAGCAGATCAACATGGCGCCGCGTTCCGGCATGCCCGACACAACGCTGACCATCGACGAGATCGTCGCAAACGGTGACTGGGTTGCCGCAAAGCTCACCTGGGCCGGGACGCAGCGCAGACCGGAGAGTTCCTGGGCATCCCGGCGAACGGCAAGACCTTCTCGGTCGTACGGACAGGCGCCGCCAAGCCAGGTTGGTTCCCGCCGACTGAGGTAGTCAGAACCCCGGGTACAGGTAGAAGATCTCGTCGGAGAACTCCAGGCCATAGCCGCCGAATCCGGTGATCTGGAACGAGCCGTGGCCGACCACGTTTGCGAGCTCGCCCGTACCCGTTCCGACTGTGCGCACCTCGCTCACCGAGACGACCGGTAAGCCGTTGGATATCGTCCCCGACGCCTCCCCACGCCATTGGTCGGCTCCAGATCCGCCCGGGAGCGTCATGGTCTCGTCGAATTGCAGGTCGAAGTGGCCCTGCGCCGTGATCGCTTCGGTCAAGGTTCCGGCGATGCTCGCCTCAACGTCATCTACGCCTCCCGGCGCCGGGCAATAGGGGTGCACCCCGTCGAACGGGAACGAGACGATCACGTCGCTGCCCACCGATCTGCTTGTCGCCGGTCCGCTCGGTCCGAACGACCCCGTGCCGTTGCAGGCCACCGGCCCGCTCGCCGCCCCGGCCGCGCCGCCCAGCAGAGGAGCGCCCGACAGAGCACCGACAAGCGGCACTACCGCTAAGAAGCGAAGCCTTGACATCTCTCTTCCTTTCTCTTTCTTCTACGTTTTCAGCATCGAACGAGCAACTGCTCCACCTCGGCGGCGGCCGCGGCAGCCTGGCTGAGAGATCGGGGGTGGACTCATCAAGGTTGCCGCCGTGCCGGGTCGCGCACTGGGTTGATGCCGGCCGGCTGGCCGGGCCAGCCCAGCTGGGCGCGCAGCCTGGCCGTGTCGTAGCACGAACGGGCAGTCACGATCTCGCCGTCTTTGACTCGACCACCCCCCGGGTCTGCATCGCCGACATGGCCACCTCCCTGGGCGTCGGTCTCCTCGGCGCTCACCGTAAGACGGAGGTGTTCCCAAAGTGTTCCCGCGCATGGCGCGGGTCGACTGCTCTCTATGACACCCGAGCGGCGCCCAGGGTCGCCAACGTCTCTTCCACAAACTCGCAGAGGCGGCGTCACTGGTACCGGCCGCTGTCTGTCGCGCCCGGGCGGCGTGATCAAGGGGCCTCGCGGCGGCGGCCGAGGCGGCGGCGAGCAGCAGCCCCGAGCGGTGACTGGCCAGGCTGGGGACCAGACGAACGTCCCTGCGGCGCTCCGCGACGGCCAACGCCCTGTCGCAGGCCATGTGTGTGAGATGCTCGCCGGCGCAGAGGTTGGTCAGCTGTCAGCCCACGGGCGACCTTGCGGACCCGGGCAATAGTTCATCGGCCCGGCGTGCCGTCAGAGAGGTGCCGTTCAGAGAAGCCGATGCCTCTACGGGAGGTTCATCTTCAAGGCGCCCTCGAGCACCGGCAGCAGCAGCGGTCCGGCGACGGATGCGCCCGTCGGGTTCGTGGCGCACGAGTAGGAGTTGGTCGGGATGGGCGCCAAGGCGGCGACGGCGACCGTCGGTGTCTGTCCTGGTCCGGCAGGCGCCATGGCGACGAGCCAGTTGTACGTGCCGCACACGTTCTTCTGCGGCTCGGCCGTCCCTGTCTTAGCAGCTGCTTCTGGGAACCCTTGGCTGTAGTACGCAGGCGTGCCGTTCGGGAGCGGGTTGTGGAACAAACCGTACGCGGTCCCGATCGGGTTCTGCGTGACGCCGAGCATCAGCGAGCGCACCTTCTGAGCCGTCGATGCCGACGTAGCCACGCGCCACACGTGCGGGTGGTACCGGAAGGCCACATGACCGTCGCCGGAGATGATCCGCTGGACGAGGTGCGGAACCATGATCTTGCCGTTGTTCGCGATCGCGGACGCCACGAGTGCCATCTGAAGCGGTGAAGCGGTGTCGTTGTACTGGCCGATGGCGGAGTAGCCCTCGTAGGGCGTGGCGGTGATCTGATCGGTCGGAGGGAAGCCGGACACCGAGACCTGTTGCGACGGCAGGTCGATCGGGATGCGGTGGTCGAAGCCGAAGGCCCGCGCCTCCGTCCCGAGGTTCTGAGCACCGAGCTCTACCCCGATCTTCGAGTACGAGGTGTCGCACGATGCGGCGAGGGCGTCGGCGAGCGGCCCGCCGCAGATCTCCCTCGCGTAGTTCTGCAACACCACCGGCGGGTTCCCGGAATTGGGGAACGTGTAGGTGGGGACCCGCGGGAACACCTGTGACGCGATGTGCGGTGCATGGTCGAAGATCGCGCTCGTTGTCACGACTTTGAACGTTGAGCCGGGCGGTCGGGTCACGAACGACGGGATGTTGAAGACGGCGTTGTCGTAGTACGGCGTCCCGGTCACGTACTTCTTGAAGGCTTTGAGCGCCGTCTTCAGATTATGGCTGGCAAACAGGTTCGGGTTGTACGTGGGGTAGCCGGCCATGGCGAGGATGTCGCCGTTCTTCGGGTCGATCGCCACGACGGCGCTCCCGGGCAACGCCGCCTGGTCGAGCGTGGCCTGTGCGAGCAGCTGCAGCTTCGTGCTCACCGTCAGGATGAGGTCATCGGTCTGCTGATGCTTTGTCAGCACTCCGCCACCACTGTGCTGCTGCAGGTAATTGTTGTAGTACGACTCGAGTCCGAACTGCGTGGCGAGGTCCGGCGACGCCGCCACGTAGCCGATGATGTTGGCGAACGCCTCGGCCGTGGCCTTCGGGTAGATCCGCTGCCACTTGTACTGGTCGTGTGACGGGACCGACTCGGCGAGGATCTTCCCGTCAGCGGAGAAGATCGCGCCCCGCGGCAGCTTCCACTCCGATGTCGGTGGGTTGATGGTCTGGAACTTCTTGCTCAGGGAGGCCGCTTGGCGTATCTGGATGTTGTTGAGCTGGAGGAACAACACCACGAAACACACCAGCATCGCCACGCCGACGATCCGGATCCGTCGGTTGATCACAGGGCGGGCTCCATGGGGCAAAGTGGCGGTGTCGGAGGGCACGTCACCGGCGGTGATCCTAACTGCGGGAGGCCGAAGGACCCTGTCGCCCCGTGACGGGTTTCCACAGCACGGGTTTCCACAGCACGGTGAGTACCCCCACGGCCCCGGAGAGCAATCGTAAACGGATTGTCATGGCAGAGAGTTGACTGCTGCGGCGAACGACGTCAATCATGGGCACTTCGTGGCACCGAGAGCTGCCGCGACAAGATCGGTATCAGGACCCGCTGCGAGCGTGCTCGCATTCCGGTCAGTGGTCCTCTTTCACCAGGCCAGGCGCAATTCGGCTTCGTGGTGATCGTGGTGGGCCCTGCCGCAACACGGAGGTCATGAGACAGATGCGTCTGCTAATCCGCCTTGCCCTGTGTTCGCTCCTGCCAATGGTCACCGCCGCCGGTGGCCTCGCGACATCGGCTGCACTCTCTGCAACGGCCGCCGCGATCACCGTCCGCCCTGCCGGTGCGGTCGTCATCGCGGCCGCGAGCAGCCATTGGACGTCCTGCAACGACGCGGCGGCGCTCGACACGCCTCGAGTCGTCTGGCTCCGCATCCACGAGGCAACTGACCAGGCGACGCTGCCGGCGGACTTCTGGACGACGTACCGGGTCGACATCGCGAAGATCATCTGCTACGAGAGCTCGTACAACTGGCATGCCGAGAACGCCGGCCAATACGGTTGGTACCAGATGAACAAGTCGCTGATCGCGAGTGAGTACGTGAGCTTCGGTGAGTACTGGTCCGGGACGAAGTGGCATCCGGCCGGCTGGTACCAGTGCGTTGCAGGGGAGCGCTACATCCTCCACCGTTATGGCACTCCGGCTGCCGCCTGGGCGCACGAGCGCAACTACGGGTGGTATTGAGCAGGCACGAACGCAGGTGGAACTACGCCGACGTCTGGGAAGCTCTCGCTGACCGCTTCGGCGACTCGCCCGCGCTCCTGCACGGAGCCACCGCACGTACTTGGCGAGAATACGACAGCAGGGCTGACGGGGTCGCTGCAACGCTCCTCGACCTCGGGCTGGACCGGCAGGACAAGGTGGCGCAGTACTGCCGGAACCGCCCGGAGTACCTCGAGTCCATGTTCGCGGCCTTCAAGGCTGGGCTCGTGCCGGTCAACACGAACTTCCGCTACGGCGACGACGAGCTCGCCTACCTCTGGAAGGACGCCGACACCGCTGCTGTCGTCTTCGACTCCGAGTTCACCGAGACCTGCGACCGGCTCCGTCACCAGTTTCCCGAGATCAAGGCGTGGATCAGGGTTCCAGCGCCCGCTCTCGACGGCACCGCTGACACGGAGTGCCCGGACTGGGCAGTGCCCTATGAGGCTGCCGCCAGCGCGCCAACAGGAGCAGGGCCAACCCGCGCACCATGGGGCAGGTCGGGCGACGACCTCAACCTGCTGTACACCGGCGGCACGACCGGCATGCCGAAAGGGGTCATGTGGCCGCAGCACGACTTCTTCCTCATGCTCGAGCGTTTATACGGCCGCACCGCGCCCGAAGAGGCCGACCTTGACGGCTATCTGGCGCGGTACGAGCGCCCCGGGCCACGCGTGCTGCCTGGGCCCCCGCTCATGCACGGCACGGCGTGCTGGTTCTCCATGGCGGCCCTGTCGGCCGCAGGCTCTGTCGTGATGCTCACGCGTCGGCACTTCGACCCGGTCGAACTGCTCGACGCGATCGTCGACAGAGCGGTGAAGGGCGTCTGCATCGTCGGCGACCCCTTCGCCAAGCCGATCCTTGCTGAGCTCGACGCCGACCCGGGGAGGTGGGACCTGTCGAACGTCCGCCTCATCATGTCGTCGGGAGCAATGCTGTCCCGTGAGAGCAAGGAACGCCTGCTGGCCCACGCGCCGCAGGCGCGGCTCGTCGACGGCCTCGGCAGCTCGGAGTCCGGGTCGCTCGGCACGGCCGTGGCAGAGAGACCGGAGGACGCCGCCACTGCCCGCTTCCGGCTCGGCGAGCACGTGCGGGTGATCGACGCCGAAGGCCGCGACGTGCCACCCGGATCAGGCAGGCAGGGCCGCCTCGCCGTCGGAGGCCACCTGCCGCTCGGGTACTACAAGGACCCTGTGAAGACGGCGTCGACCTTTCTCACGATCGACGGCCGCAGATACGTCGTCGCCGGCGACTGGGCGACGGTGGAAGCCGACGGGACGATCGCCCTCCTCGGCCGTGGCTCGGGCTGCATCAACACCGCCGGCGAGAAGGTGTACCCGGAGGAGGTGGAGGAGGTGCTCAAGGGCGCCCCGGGCGTGCGCGACGCATGCGTGGTGGGCATGCCCGACGATCGTTTCGGGGAGGCGGTCGTCGGGCTCGTCGAGGTGGAGCCGGGCAGCGGGTTCGACGAGGCAGCCCTCATCGGTCGCGCGAAGGCGCATCTTGCCGCGTACAAGGCTCCGCGGCGGATCCTCGCCGTCAAGCACGTGGCCCGCCACGCGAACGGCAAGATGGACTACGCCACCATGAAGGAGGAGGCGCGCTCGCGGCTCTCCTCCTCGTAGGCCTGCCGGACGCGTCTCGCCGTACCGAGAGCCCAGTCCGTCGTCGTGACGGCGCCGAGGAAGACGACGAGCGCGCCGCAGCCGACGAGGAGCCACCACCCGGCGTGCGTGGCCAGCGCGAAGTGGCGCGAGACCGCGCCGGCGAGCCCGGAGGCGGCGATCGCCCCGACGACAGCCACCCCGAGCGACTGGCCGATCTGGCGGCTCGTCGACGCGACGGCGCTCGCCACGCCTGCCTGGGCGCCCGGCATCTCCGACACCGCGGTGTTCGTGATCGGCGCGTTCACCGCGCCGAAGCCGATGCCGAAGACGACGTACGCGATGAACAGGCGGGAGAACGAGGTCGTGGGTGTCAAACCCGTGAGGAGGAGACTTCCGGTACCGAGACCCACCCCGGCGAGCATGAGCGACGGGCGGGACCCGACCCGGCCGACGAGGCGTCCTGAGATCGGTGACATGAGCACGGTCGCCCCTGCCATGGGCAACGTGTCGATACCCGCTCCGAGCGCAGACAAGTGGCGGACGTCCTGGAGGTACAGCGTGTTCAGGAATAGGAATCCGCCGAGGCCCACGAAGGCGGCCGCGGCGATCACAGTCGCCCCGCTGAACGGCACACTCCGGAAGAAACGCACCTCGACCAACGGCTCCCGCCTCCTGCCCTCGTACCTGACGAGTACGACGAGCGAGAGGGCGGCCACTGCGAAGAGCGTGAGGATGAGCCCTGACGACCAGCTGCGGCGTGGGCCTTCGATGATCCCGTAGGTCAGGCTCGCCAGCATGACGATGACAAGGACCTGGCCAACCGGGTCGAGGCGGCGGCCCCGCGGCGCTCGCGACTCCGGCACGTAACAGGCGGCGAGGACGACGGCCGTGAGGCCGATAGGGATGTTCACCCAGAAGATCGACCGCCAGCCCATCCCCTGCACGAGCACGCCGCCGAGTAGCGGGCCGAGCGCCATGCTCACCCCGATGACCGCTCCCCAGATGCCGATGGCTTGCGCCCGCTCCCTCGGCTCCTCGAACGTGTTCCGGATGATGGACATGGCGACCGGGTTCAGCATCGAGCCGCCGACCGCCTGGAGCATCCGGAAAACCACGAGCCAGGTGAGGCCTGGTGCGAGACTGCAGGCAAGGGACCCACAGGTGAAGAGGATGAGGCCGCTCTGGAAGACCTTGCGCCGGCCGAGCCGGTCGGCGGTCGAACCCGAGAGCATGAACAAGCTCGCGAGCACGAGCGTGTACGCGTCCACGGTCCACTGCAGCCCGGACACCGACGCGTGAAGCTCCCGACCGATCGAAGGCAGCGCGACGTTGACGATCGTGCTGTCGATCCCGACGATGAAGAGGCTCATGCAGCAGATCAACAGGATGCCGATGCGCCGGGCGCGGGTCGGCCCTCCGCCCCTCGCACCGACGTCCCCGGCATCCCGAAGCTCCGCAACGAGGTGACCGGACATGCTGCGGTCCTCGGTCTTCTCGTCGCGGGCGCGATCTGGATGTTCGGCCACGTTTGGGTGAGCGGCCACCCCTCCAGCACCGTCCTCTGCCAGTGTGGCGACCCAGGTCAGGCGGTCTGGTTCATGTCCTGGGTCCCTTGGTCCCTCTCCCACGGTCACGATCCGCTCTTCACAACACGGCTGCTGGCCGGACAGGGCGGCGCGAACCTGTTGGAGAGCACGTCGTATCTCTTACCGTCCTTCGCGCTCGCGCCGATCACCTGGCTGTTCGGGTCGACGGTGTCGTTCAACGTCGCCGAAACGCTCGGACCCGTGCTCTCGGGCTGGGCGATGTACGCGGCAGCCGGTCGGCTGACCCGACGGTGGGTCGCTCGTGCGGCGGCAGCCGTGGGGTACGGCTTCTCCCCTTTCGTCATCGGGTTCGTCGAGTACGGCCACATCAACTTCTCCTGGCTCTGGTTCCCGCCCCTTCTCTTCCTCGCCTGCCACGAGCTCTTCGTCGGGGAACGGTCCTCGCTCGGCGTCGGCGCATTGATGGGATTGTCGGTCGTCCTCGAGTTCTTCACCGGCACCGAGCCGCTCTTGATGACCGTGCTCGTCGGGGCATTCGCAGTGCTGTGCGCCATCGCCATCGCACCGCGCCGGGCGTGGGAGCGCCGGCGACGCTTGCTCGCCGGGTTCGGTGTCGGCGCCGGCGTCTCGACCGCCCTCCTCGCGTACCCGCTCTGGTACCTGACGCACGGCCCGCGCCGGGTCGTCGGCCAGCCTTGGCCGTTTGTCAGCATCCTCGGCAACACGATCGGGAGTGTCGTCCACCCGGGTCCAATCCACTCCAGCGCGCAATTCATCAGGCTGATCGGCTACTTCGGTCCGATCGGTCCCGACGGTGCATTCCTCGGCTGGTGGCTCCTCGGCTTCCTCGCTGCCTCGCTGCCACTCTTCGTCGTCCTGCGGAGGCACGTTGCGTGGCCGATCGCGTTGTCCGGGATCGTGGCGTGGCTCTGCTCTCTCGGCCCCGTTCGCCTGCCGTCCTTGTCCTCGGCGTGGTGGTTGCCGTGGAGTCACGTGCTCCGGTGGCCGCTGTTGCAGGAGATCACGCCGGGGCGTTTCTCCTTCCTGGTCGCGGCGAGCGCGATGTTGTTGCTCGCGCTGGCGCTCGACTGCTGGGCCGAGGTGCTCACGCGGTGGATCGCGGTCGCTCGCGCCACGTCTGCCCGCAGGGCGGGGACGGCACGGACCGTGTCCAGCGCGTTCATGGTGGCGATCGCCCTCTTCGTCGGCTTGCCGACGGCGACGACGTACTCCTTCCCGTTGACGATGCACTCGGACGGGGTCCCGCCTTGGTTCACCACGACGGCTCGGCACCTCGCACCGGGGACGGAGGTCCTCACCTATCCGTATGCCTCGTCGGACGTACCGGACGCTATGTATTGGCAGGCAATGGACGGCTTGCGCTTCTCTCTGGTGGGCGGAAGAGCGTTGATCCCGGGTGCCGATGGACGTCATTCCGTGCACGTGGACCCGCTCGGAGGCACCGTCGCCGTGCTCATGGACAGCTCGTTTGGGAACGGAACGCCGCCCCCTCCCACGGCGGCACAGGTGCGCGAGTTGCGAGCGTCCCTGCACCGGTGGAAGGTCGATGTGGCGGTCGTGGCGGCTGCCGGCCGATCGCCGACCTGGGCGCTGGCCTGGTTCGCCGAGGCGCTCGGTCAGCTGCCCGTGATGCAACACGGAGCCGCCGTCTTCTGGATTCGTGATGAGGGGCCTCGTCCTGTAGTGCTGCCACCTGGCGACGTGGACCGCTGCGACGGGCTGCCGGCGGCAGCGAGGGCGCTGGTCGCTGCCAGGCGCTGTCTTGCTCCCGACTTCGGCAACGCCCGCTAGCGCGAGGCTCTGATGCAAGGCTTGGCAGGCCGTTCCTCCTCGTCGAGCCATCGCTCTCGTCATCCGCCAGACGCAGACGACTTCGGTCTCGCCCGGCGACGCCTGCTCTGACCGATCTCCCGTCCGCTCTCCTACGAGCTCGAAACGCAGCCCTTCGGGCACCCCCCGACTCGCCACGTCCGCCCGGTCGTGCCAGATCTCGACGCGCTCTGTACCCGGCTGCCGGAACGCCAGGGTGCCTGCCGGGGAAGGCGAAGC
>JAJYGM010000106.1 GCA_021785095.1 Actinomycetes bacterium | reverse complement strand
GGGGGAAGGTGGCATACAGCCCGGAGATGGCAGCGAACATGCCGACGACCTGGGCGACGATGGCGGCCCAGTTCACGCCGCCGTTCGCCCAGTAGATGCTCGACCGGTCGGTCTTCTGCAGCTCCCGCGGGACGTAGTGGAACTTCCGCATCGCCCAGTCGACGAGGAAGATGGCACACCAGGGTGCGATCCAGACGATGACGACATCGACGAAGTCCTTCAGGTAGGTGCTGAAGTGCGAGTCGAAGACGGCCCAGAAGGTCACCCCGAGGCAGATGACGCTGTCGAGGATGACCGCCTGGTACCGCTTCAGCCGGAGGCCGAGCGCCTGCAGGGTGACGCCGGATGAGTACAGGTCGAGCGAGTTGATGGCGAACAGCTGGACGAGCGCGAAGACGAGGAAGATCACGACGAAGACGCCGGGGATCGAGTGCTGCGCCGTGAAGGCCTGGAAGGGGTTGGCCCCGTTCCAGATGGCGTCCGAGCCGACGAAGGTGAAGGCGAGGGCGCCGATCGACATCATCAGCATCTCGGGGAGCGCCGTCGCGAGGAAGAGCCAGCCGATCGTCTGACCCTTGGAGGCGTTCGGAGGCAGGTAGCGGCTGTAGTCGTTGCCGCACTCGGTCCAGCCGAGGCCCGACAGGGTGATCGTGAAGGCGAGGCCGCCGAGGTAGAGGTGCCAGTTGTCATAGGAGGCACCGGCGCCGGTCGTGTGGCCGTGGATCAGCCCGTAGATGAGCAGCACGCCGAAGATGACCCCGAAGGGCACGATGAGCACCTTCAGGACTCTCACCATCGTGGCGTGGCCGAGGAACGGAAGGACGATCTGGACGGCGACGGCGAGCAAGATGAAGACCACCTTGGCCGGGGTGCCGGGCTGGAAGCCCGCCTTCGAGGAGAGGACGAGCCCGGCCCCGACGATGAGGATGAGGCCCTCGGTCTCGAAGCCGAGCTGGGTGATCCAGTTGAAGAAGGCGATCAGCCGCGAGCCGTTCGGCCCGTAGCTCGCCCGGTTGATGGCGAACACGGTCGTCCCGGTCTGGGGCCCCTGCAGGCTGCACAGCCCGACGAGGAACCACGAGAGGTTTCCGATGATGATGATGCTGACGGCCTGCCAGAACGTGAACCCGAAGCCGAGCAG
The DNA here is from genome assembly GCA_021785095.1 of Actinomycetes bacterium. The sequence continues at coordinate 8,621 of JAJYGM010000106.1, read as the reverse complement.
GATGGCACCGTAGACGAAGTACTCGATGTTGAAGCTGGCACCGGCCCACATGCTCGCGACGTCCCGGGGTCGCGCCCAGCGCTCCCTCTCGGGGATGTGGTCGATCCCATGCTGTTCGACGTGGAAGGCCTCATCAGATACCGGGAGGGCAGTCCCTGTCCCTGTCCCAGTGTCGTCGGCGGTCACCGTCACGATGTCTCCTCTCGTACGGATGGGCGTCCTGCCGCGGGCGGTCCGGTCGACGCGGGCGGCAGGTGCGAACGGCTCGTCGCTCCCCCAGCGCCGTGATCCCGAACCCTCGTACGAGCAGCCCGTTCCCCCCGACCCACCAGAACGGCTGGCCGTATGCTAAGTGAACGCGTCGAGCTGCCGCAATAGTTCTCGGCGCCGGTCCTCGTCGGCGAAAGAGGACTCGATGGACACTCTTGCCATTTCGGCAAGCTGCACGTGCCCCCAGCCGAAAGCGGCGGCGGTGCTGTGGTACTCACCGGCCAGATCGACTCCGTAGAGCAAGGGATCGTCGGTGTTGATCGAGCAGCGCACCCCGCGGGCCAGCAGCTCGGGGAGGGGGTGGGCGGCGAGCGCCGGGACGACACCGAGCACCACGTTCGAGCTCGGGCAGACGTCGAGGGGTATCCCCCGGCTCGCAACGAGGGCGGTGACCGAGGCATCCTCGAGGCAACGGATGCCGTGGTCGATCCTCTCGGCGCCGAGCAGCTCGATCGCTTCGCGGACCCCGCCCGCCCCGCTCGACTCACCGGCGTGGGCGCAGCGCCGGAGCCCGGCGGCCGCTGCCCGCTCGAATGCCGGGGCGAAGCGGTCGTTGTGGGACTCCCGGCCGCCGGCCTCGTTCCCGTCGATGGAGAGAGCGACGACGCGGGGATGGGCGAGCTCGAGGAGACGGTCGACCACCTCGAGCGCCTCGGAGCGGCTCTGGTTCCGCTTCAGGCTGACACAGAGGCCCGAGGTGGCGCCGTAGTCCGCCTCGCCCGCCCGAAAGCCGGCGTCGAGGGCGTCGAGCATCGCTTCGAGCCGCCCCTGCCAGCGTGGCCAGTGGGTCGGGTTGACGATGACGTCCACGTGCCCGGCGCCAGCCGCCCGCGCCCGGGTGCAGATGCGGTAGGCGGCCTGCTCGAGCTGCTCGGGCCCGGCCACGAGTGCGCACGACCAGTCGAGATACGAGAGGAGGTCGCCGAGCGAGGCGACCTCCGGGACGCCGTCGGTGACCGGTACCGGCGGAGGGCGGCCCGAGGCGGCCGCCGCGTCGGCGATCACCTCGAAGGGGACACACCCCTCGAGGTGGAGGTGGACCTCGGCCTTCGGGAGCGCCCGTACCCACGCCTCGCTCACGGCCGTCGCGTGCGTCGTCACGAGCGCAAGCTAGGCCATCGGTGCGATCCTGTCGTCCGGAGGTCTCCGGCCGCGAGCAGCGGCCCCGGCGGCCCCGTCTCGCGCCTGGCGCCCAGGTCGCCGATCTCGCGCACGCCCTGCAGGGCGTGGCCGGGTCGACACGAGCCCGCGAAACGGGGGCAGAGCGGGATGGCGCCTAGGTTGTGGGCGTGAGCCTGCGCGACTTTCACTCCCGGCCCGGCGCGATCGCCGGTCTCAGCGTCATCGCCACCCGGCAGGTCTCCGACGAGAGGGGGACGGTGCGGGAGCTCTACCGCGCGAGCCGCTACGGGCGCGATCTCGAGGGGGCGGGGGGACCCTGGGCGCAGATCAACCTCACTCGCTCCCTCGAGGGTGCCATCCGCGGCCTGCACGGCGAGGAGACGACCAAGCTCGTCGGCGTGGCCGCCGGTGCCGCCTTCGGTGCCTATGTGGACGCCCGGCGCGACTCGCCTACCTTCGGGGTGGTCGAGACCGTCGCCCTCGAGGTCGGCGTCCAGGTGCTCGTGCCCCGAGGCGTGCTCAACGGCTTCCAGGCGGTCGGCGGAGGCGGCTGTGAGTACCTGTACTGTTTCGACGCCGAGTGGCGACCCGACATGCCGGGGGTCGGGGTCGACCCACTCGACCCCGAGCTCGCCATCGCCTGGCCGGTGGCCGTGCACCGCCTCGACCGCACCCGGCTCTCGGAAAAGGACGCCGGGCTCCCGCCCTTCTCCGACCTCGCCGCCTCGCGGTAGCTAGCCCACTCCTCCTCGCCGGCCCCAGGCGCTCACGAGCGGCGAGGTGGCGAGATCGAGCCTGCCCTCTCGCACGTGGTCGACGTGCCGGTCGATCTCCTCGGCGGTGGCAAGCCCGGCGGAGATCAGCCGCTGCCTGATCTGCGCCAGTGTGGCGAGCTCGAGCACCTCGCAGGCGGGCGAGGTGATCGGGAACCAGGCGTCGGCCTCCACGTCCTCGAGACCGGCCTCGCGCAGGCGACGCGGCAGCGTCCGGCCGAAAGCGAGGTCGACGCCGCGGGCCGCCATGAGCTCCCGGAAACCGTCCTTCAGCCGGTTGGCGAGCCGCTCCTCGTCGCCGCGCTCGTCGGGACAGACGAGCGGCTGGAGCGAGGGATCCGCCTCCTCCACGAGCAGCCAGCCGCCCGGGCGCAGCGAGGAGACGAGATCCGAGAGCGCCCGGTCGCGGTTGCGGACATGGACGAGCACGAGACGGACATGGACGAGGTCGAAGCCGCCCTCGGGGGCGGGATCGCTCCCGAGCTCGTGGTGCCGGATGTCGAAGCCGGCGGCACCCGGCAGCGTGTTCGGCTCGAGGTCGGTCGCAAGCACGTACCCCGAGTCCCCGACGCGCGCCGCCAGATAGCTCGGCACCGAGGCACTGCCGGCGCCGGCCTCCCAGCACCGCCATCCTTCGCCGATGCCGAGGCGCTCGAGGTGGGCGAAGGTCCCCGCGTCGAACAGGCTCGAGAGCGCCTGCAGGCGCGAAACCGCTTCAGGCTCGAGGTTGCCGAGCAGGTATTTGCCGTCATCAGCCACGGCACTGTCGCCCGGTCAGCCTCCGTCCGGTCGCGCCGGAGCCACTCAGTCCCTCCCCCGGCGTCCGACGGGGTCGCGCCGGTGCTCGGCGTGCCACTCGCTCATCGCCGAGGGGCACGAGGATGCCGACCGCCATGGAAACCTCCTGTTCGAACGCGGATGGTACCGGTGGCCGGTGACGAGAGGGCCGACCAACCGGAGATGGCGGCCGGCTGAGACCCTGGCGAGCCCTGCGGGCTCAGCGCCCGAGCACGTGGGCGACGACGAGGGCCGCCGCTGTCGGGGCGGCCACTCGCCGAGGTCGCCGCCGAGCAGGACTGCGAGTGGGTCGCCCACCGACGCCCGGATCGCCCGGCCTCGCCGATGGTGTCGATGAAGCAGGCCGACGTCGTCCTCGATGACGACGAGGTCGGCCGCCCCCTTTGCGGCATGGGTCACCCTCGGACCAGAGGCGATGCGGTCTCCGAGCCTGATGGCCTGGATGTCGTTCGCCCGATCCTCCGTCACGGCGACGATACGGTCGGATCGCCGGAACGTCGAGACGATCCATACCTTGTGCGCCCGGTTGACCCGGGTGAAGGCTCGCCGACCTGCTCGTCCAGTGCCTCGCCGCTCAGCTCGCGAACGGGGCGACAACCTGAGGAACTTACTGGCGATGCCGCAGCATCCGATGTTGGACGCTGTGCAAATCAGCCACCCATCGATGTGTCGGCAACCCTCGATCCGCGAACCGCGGCCTGGGCTCACTCGGTCGTCCACCTGACGAAGGGGAGCCTGGCGGCTCCCCTTCTCTGCGTCTGGGCCGGGTCAGCTGCTGAGGATCCCGTGCGAAACGACCGACATCCATTCGCCAGCCCGCAAGTCAGACGACTGACATTCGGATGGGAATCGACATCAGCTGCACCCGCTCGTCGCCCCGCAGCTCGGGCAGGCGTAGCACGAGCCGGCCCGCTGCATGACGTTGCCGCAGGCGTAGCAGAAGGGAGCGTCCCGGCTCTCCATCCGGGGAGCCCGTGCCGCTGCGGCCGGCGACGCGTCCGCCGCAGAGCTCGCGTCGCCACCGTCGCCGAAGCGCTCCTTCTCCTCTGCCACCGCCCGGTCGCTGTCGACGTCCTCGAGGCCCGGGAGCGTCGGCTGGGTGCGCTCTCCTGTCGAGAGCACGCCGAGCTCGAGGCGCTCGTCGTAGCTCAGGTAGTCGATGGCGAGACGCCGGAAGATGTAGTCGACGAGGCTGGAGGCGAGCCTCAGGTCCGGATCGTCGGTGATGCCGGCGGGCTCGAAGCGCATATTGGTGTACTTGCGGACGAAGGTCGAGAGCGGGACCCCGTGCTGCAGGCCGAGGCTGACGGCGATGGAGAAGGCGTCCATCACCCCCGAGAGCGTGGAGCCCTGCTTGGAGACCTTCATGAAGACCTCGCCCGGACGCCCGTCCTCGTACTCTCCGACCGTGACGTAGCCTTCGCAGTCCGCCACACGGAAGGCGAATGTGTTCGAGCGCCGACGACGGGGCAGGCGGGTGCGTGTCGTGGCGGACGGCGCTGTGACGTGCGAGGCCTGGAGTGCTCCCTCGAGCTCGGTGATGCGCGCTGTCAGCTCGGACTCCCTCGCCACAAAGGAAGCCGCCTGCCGCTCGCCGTCGCTCGAGCCGATGGGGGTCGTCCCCTCCTTCTTCGTTGTCGAGAGAGGCTGTGCCACCTTGCAGTTGTCACGGTAGATGGCGATCGCCTTCAGGCCGAGCCTCCAGGCATCGATGTGGAGCTGCTCCACCTCCTCGACGGTGACCTCCTCGGGCATGTTGACGGTCTTCGAGATGGCACCCGAGATGAACGGCTGGGCCGCCGCCATCATCTTCACGTGGCCCGAGTAGTGGATGACGTTGTCGCCCATCGAGCAGGCGAACACCGGCAGGTGCTCTCCGCGAAGGTGCGGGGCGCCGACGATCGTCTTGTGCTCGTCGATGTGACCGACGATGTCGGAGATCTGCTCCTCGGAGTAGCCGAGGCGCCGCAGGGCGCGGGGCACCGTCTGGTTGACGATCGACATCGTCCCACCGCCGACCAGCTTCTTCGTCTTCACGAGGCCGAGATCCGGCTCGATGCCGGTGGTGTCGCAGTCCATGAGGAACGAGATCGTCCCCGTCGGGGCGAGGACGGTCGCCTGGGAGTTGCGGACGCCGTGCTCCTCGGCGAGGTCGACCGCCGTGTCCCAGGCCTCCTGGGCCGCCGAGAGCAGCTCGGTCGGGACGAGCTCCTCGTCGATGGCAGCGACGGCAGCCCGGTGCATCTTCAGCACCTCGAGCATGGGCGTGGCGTTCTCGTGGAAGCCGGCGAAGGGGCCCATGCGGGCAGCCGTGCGGGCGGAGGTCTCGTAGGCGGCGCCGGTCATGAGGGCGGTGATGGCGGCTGCCCACGCGCGACCCTGGTCCGAGTCGTACGGCAGGCCCTCGGACATGAGGAGCGCCCCCAGGTTGGCATAGCCGAGACCGAGCTCCCGGAAACGGCGAGTCGTGTCGCCGATCTTGTCGGTCGGGTAGTCGGCGTTGCCGACGAGGATCTCCTGGGCCGTGAAGGCCACCTGGGCGGCCGCCTTGAAGCCGTCGACGTCGAAGACACCGGACTCGCTGCAGAACTTGAGCAGGTTCAAGCTGGCAAGGTTGCAGCTCGAATTGTCGAGGTGGACGTACTCGCTGCAGGGATTGCTGGCGGTGATGCGGCCGGTGTTCGGCGCGGTGTGCCACTTGTTGATCGTCGTGTCGTACTGCAGGCCGGGATCGGCGCACTCCCACGCCGCCTCGGCGATCTGGCGGAACAGCTCGCGGGCCTTCACGGTCTCGATGGTCTCGCCGGTGGTCCTCGCGACGAGCGCCCAGTCGGCGTCGTCGAGGACCGCCTGCATGAACTCATCGCTCACCCGGACGGAGTTGTTGGCGTTCTGGTACTGGATCGAGTGGCTGTCGTCGCCGTCGAGGTCCATGTCGAAGCCCGCCTGGGCGAGCACGCGCGCCTTGCGCTCCTCCTTCGCCTTGCACCAGACGAACTCCTGGACGTCGGGGTGGTCGGCGTCGAGGATGACCATCTTGGCGGCGCGCCGTGTCTTGCCGCCGGACTTGATCGTGCCGGCCGAGGCGTCGGCGCCCCGCATGAAGCTAACGGGTCCTGACGCCGTGCCGCCTCCTTGGAGGAGCTCCTTCGAGGAGCGGATCTGCGACAGGTTGACGCCCGAGCCGGAGCCGCCCTTGAAGATCGTCCCCTCCTCGACGTACCAGTTGAGGATGGCGCTCATCGAGTCCTCGACGGCGAGGATGAAACAGGCGCTCGCCTGCTGAGGGACGCCTTTCACGCCGATGTTGAACCAGACCGGCGAGTTGAAGGCCGCCTTCTGCTCGACGATGAGGTGCTTCAGCTCGTCGCTGAAGCAGGCGGCCTCCGCTCCGTCGACGAAGTACCCGTCCTTCAGGCCCCAGGCCGTGATGGTGTCGACCACACGATCGACCACCTGGCGCAGCGACCACTCACGCCCGGGTGCGCCGAGGGTGCCGCGGAAGTACTTCTGGGCGAGGATGTTCGTGGCGTTCAGGGACCAGCTGGCGGGCACCTCCACACCGAGCTGCTCGAAGGCGACGGCTCCGGTGCGGTAGTCCGTGATGCGGGAGTCCCGCCGTTCCCAGGCGACCCGGTCGTAGGGGTGGCGACCCTCCTCGGTGAAGTGCCGCCGGATGCCGATGCCGAGTCGCTCACCTGCTACTGCCATGCTGCCGATCCTCCCTTTCCGGGCCGAAGTCGCCCGGACCCCGAACCTTCCAATGAACCACAATATGTAGTGGTAGCCAATCAATGAGCCACCAGATAGCGGGGTAATTACAACACCGTAACTACGCCGTTGTCAATGGGCCGTCTGCTCCGGCGGCCCTGGTCAGGAGCCGCTCGCGAAGGTTTGCACGCCGAGATAGCGTCCGGGCGTGGGCGTCGTCGTCGCCATCGATGCCGGTACGACCGGCGTGCGTGCCCTCGCCGTCGACGAGGCGGCGGCAGTCGTGGCGGTCTCCTACCGGGAGCTCACCCAGCACTTCCCGGCCCCCGGCCTGGTCGAGCACGACGCCGCCGAGATCTTCTCGCTCGTCGAGGAGACCCTCGCCGAGCTGGCCGGGATCCTCGCCGAGCGGGGGATGGCGATCGCGGCGGCCGGGATCACCAACCAGCGCGAGACAGCCCTCGCCTGGGACCGCCGTGGCCGGCCTCTCCAGCCCGCCATCGTCTGGCAGGACAGGCGCACCGCCGGGCGCTGTGCCGAGCTCGAGCAAGAAGGACTGCTGCCGCTCGTCCGGGAGCGCACCGGGCTCGTCCTGGACAGCTACTTCAGCGCCACCAAGTGGGAGTGGATGTTCCGCCACGGCGGACTCGAGCCTGCCGACGACGTCCTGCTCGGGACCGTCGACGACTGGCTCATCTGGAAGCTGACCGGGCGGCACGCCACGGATCCGACGAACGCCTCCCGCACCCTTTGCTACGACCTCACGACCGGCGCGTGGAGCGACGAGCTGTGCGGATGCTTCGGCATCGATACCCGCATGCTCGGCGAGATCGTCCCCTCCTCTGGGCGCATCGGCACCATCTCGCCCGAGCTGGCAGGCGGAGCGCTTTCCGGCGTCCCCCTCTCGGGTGTGGCCGGAGACCAGCAGGCGGCCCTGTTCGGCCACGGCTGCCATGCACCGGGGCAGACGAAGGTCACCTACGGCACGGGCAGCTTCATCCTCATGAGCCTCGGCGACAGGCGACCCGAGCCGGCGGACGGGCTGCTCACGACCGTCGCCTGGCAGCTCGACGACGACCCGTCCCACCGTGCCTACGCCCTCGAGGGGGCGGTCTTCTCCTCCGGCGCCACGATCCAATGGCTGAGGGACGGCCTCGGCATCATCGGCGAGGCGGCGGAGATCGGGCCGCTCGCCGCCAGCGTCCCGAGCAGCGAGGGCGTGGTCCTCGTGCCCGCCTTCGCCGGGCTCGGCAGCCCCTGGTGGGACCCGGGGGCGCGGGCTGCCGTCACCGGGCTGACGCGGGGCATCGGGCGGGCACAGCTCGCCCGGGCGGCGGTGGAGGCGATGGCCTTCCAGACCCGCGACGTCGTCGACGCCATGGTCGAGACAGCCGGCTGCGAGGTGACTGAGCTGCGGGCCGACGGCGGGGCGGCGGTGATGGACCTCCTCTTGCAGCTGCAGGCCGACCAGTGCCAGGTTCCGGTCGTCCGGCCGTCGACGACGGAGGCGACCGCGCTCGGCGCCACCTTCCTCGCCGGGCTCGCCGAGGGGGTCTGGGAGCGGGAAGACCTTGGCGGGCTCGTCGGCTGCCAGGCCCGCTTCGAGCCAGCGTCCTCCCGCTCCCGGGTCGACGCCGACCACCGCCGGTGGCTCGATGTGCTCGAGCGAGTCCGCTAGCTACTTCGCCCGGAAAAAGGGGCGTCTGATCGCCAGCCGTCAGCCACGTATTTTGGCCGCAGCGCCCGCGTGCGAGTGCCCCACCCCCCGTTCTGGTCCCTTCCGACCGCTTCTCGGCCGTCTTCCCGGCCGATTGAGTCGTGAAGGGACGAGCGGGCGGGGCGGAACAGTCAGGTAGCGGGGCGCTCGGTGGGCGAGCGTCCGGTCGGAGGTCCGGTCGTCGTCGGCCGTCCGCGCTGCCGTTTTTGTGGGGCTCCCGGCATGAATGT
>JAJYGM010000184.1:4495-9803 GCA_021785095.1 Actinomycetes bacterium | reverse complement strand
GTTGTCGGGTCCCGGGCCTTCCACACGCGACCGGACCGAGCGGCGGGGCCTGGGGACCCGGAGACGCCACACACCGCGCGCTCGCGGAAAGCAGGCGGCCCGTGCACGGGTCGCCCTTTTTTCTAGTATCTGTTAGATTTACACGGCAACAGACGAGTGGGAGAGGTGACCGTCACCGACACCGAGGCCTTCGAGGCCATGGTGAGACACCACCGCCAACTGCTCGAGGACGTCGCCGGGGCGGTGACCGGCCTCGGACGCGCCGTGGCCGAAGGCAGCTCCTACGAGCGGTCCGCTGCGGAGCTCGTGGCCGTCATCGCCGGGGAGGTGCTGCCGCACGCCCTTGCCGAGGAGGAGTCGATCTACACCGCCGCCTCGGGACTCGCCGAGCTCGCTCCGCTCGTGAGAGAGATGTCCGGCGAGCACGCCGAGCTCGCCGCCATGACCGAGCGGATCGCCACCGCCTCTGACGGTCCGGCCGCCGCCGGCGAGGCCGCCGCCTTCCAGTCGCTGTTCGCCCGCCACGTCAACAAGGAGAACGAGCAGATCCTCCCGGCCCTGGCACGCGACCCAGGAGTCTCGCTCGCCGGTCTTCTCGAGCAGATGCACAGCCGCCTCGTCGCCTCGGGCGCCGACGACCGCACCGGCGAAGGGCCCGGGCTGGAGGATCGCCTCGTCGAGCTTCTCCTCGCCGCCGCCGACGAGCTCGTCGGCTCGGGAGAGGGTGATCGGGGCTGCCGCCTGGCGGCGTCCACGTGGGCAGCGCTGCGGACGGCTCGCCCCGACCTCGCCCAGAAGGTCACCGCCGCCCTCCACCGCCTCGCACGCGCCGTCCCCAGCGCGCCCGTCTCGCTGCAGGCGCGCCACGGCGAGCTTCCGGTCATGCCGGTGCTCGACGTACGAGAGCTCGCCCCTGCGCGGCGCCACGAGGCGATCTTCGGCGCCTTCGACGCGCTCGCACCACAGGGCCGCTTCGTGCTCGTGAACGACCACGACCCGAAGCCGCTCCGCTACCAGTTCGAGGCCGAGCATCCCGGCGAGTTCAGCTGGGAGTACCTGGAACGAGGGCCGCGCACCTGGCGGGTGCGGATCGGGCGCGAGTCCGCCGTCCACGCAGGCTGACACCGCTGCGGGCGGGGTCCCCGACGGTGGGATCCCCGCCCGTGCACCGCGTGGATCCGCTCCCGCCCTCGCCGGCGAGCTCGGGTGATGGGAGCCGGCGCGGCTTCAGCATCAACAGCGGCGTGAGGGAGAGGTTCACCGCGGTGACGAGGCCGGTCACGGCGAGCAGCGCGCCGGCGGCCACGGTCGCTGCCGGGAGCCGTCCGGCCAGTCCGGCGCAGAGCGCGGCGACGGCGGTGGTGACGGTCAGGTGGGAGAGCCCGGCCGCCCGGCGGGAGTAGAGATCGGCGAAGGCGAGCGGGCGCCCCGAGGGCCCTGTCGTGACGCCCCGGGAGCGAAGAGCCGTCCAGACGACGAAGGGCACGACCTTGTGAGCGTGGCCGACGAGAGCTTCGAGCAGCCAGCCGGCGAAGGCGGCGACAGAGGCCGCCACGAGCGCCACGCCCTCTCTCTCGTCGCCCGGCAGGACGAACGCGCCCGCCAGCGCGAAGCCAGCGCCGACGGGGAGCCATGCGGCCGAGGTCAGGACGTAGGCGAGATGCAGGTCGGCACGCCGGCGTCGGTGGGCGACGTAGGTGGCGAGCGAGACGAGGTGGGCCACGAGGCCGACACCGGCGAGGGCGGCGCCGGCTGCGGCGAGCGGGACGATCCCGAGCAGCACCCCCGGCGCGGCGAGCGCCACCCCCGCCGGGAGGGCGAGAACCGCGACCGATCCCGCCCGGTGCCGGCCGGGGAGGTGGGCGAGGAAGAACATCGGCCACAGCTTCTCGGCGACGGCGACGTAGCTGAGGCCGAGCCACCAGAACAGGCCCACGAGCGCGTGAGCGAGGACGACGTGCCCGGACAGCTCGAACCAGCGCCCACTCCGGTCGACCAGGAAGACGAGGCCGAAGCCACCGGTGAGGGCCAGTCCGACAAGGGCGAGTCGCAGGCCCACGACCTCCATGCCCTTGCCCCGAACCGAGAGCGGCGCCGAGAGGTTGGCGAGGATGACGGCGAACGCCACTCCTGCGAGGCCTCCACCGGCTCCGATGAGCCACTCGTGACCGAGTGCGAAGCCGAGGGGCAGGGACCAGGACGCCGCCGTCCAGGAGACGAAGGTCATCCAGGCGAGACGGATCGAGCGCAGCGGGCGGCCGGTGACCACCGGCACGAACTGGTGCATGGCGCCGAGCACGCCCGTCGAGAGCGTCGCCAGCAGGCCGAAGTGGGCGGCGGCCACGACCGGATCGGCGGTCGGGTCCCCGGCGGCGGCGGTGCCTGCGAGCGCCAGGGTCACCCCGCAGGCGGCCAACCCGAGCGCGGCGGCCGCGAAGAACGCCAGCGGGACCGACGGCGGGGGGACCGCGCCGGGCACGCCGGCGGGGCGCCCCTGCCAGCTCCCCGATCCCTGCGTCCCACTCGCCTGCAGGCTGGTGTCGCTCATCGGCCACTCCTCCTCGCTCGTCGATATTCTAGTCTAGGCTAGATAAACAATGTGGTCCGGCTCCCTCGGGCCTCGCGCGGACCCGGGGAGTCGACGACCCACAGGGGTGCCCGCGGCGGACGCCTCCCCCGGTCGTCCCGGCCGAGCGCTCACCTGCCGAGTGCCCCACGGCCCGGAGCGTCCCGCCCCGGGCCGCGACGCTCGAGACCCGTGCTCCTCGACGCTTCTTCTCGCCCGCCGGCGATGCGCTCCGCCCGGAGCACCAGCGGGGGTGCGCCCGCGTCGCCAAGGTGGTGGCCGGAGAACCAGGTCCGCTCCGCACGATCCCGCCAGGCTGCACGACCGCTCGGATCGACAGGAGGGCGGCCGAGGGCGGCGGCGAGAGACGGCGGCCGGACCGCCTCGAGAAGTCGCCCGAGGGTCGCGCCGGTGGGAGCAACGAGGACATGGGTGCGCTCGACCCGTTCGAGCATGGCGGGCGAGACCTCCAACGGGGCGACGCCACCCACCACGACGAGCTGACGGACGCCGTCCCGCCCGCTTCCGGCCAGCTCCGAGCCGACCCGCCGGGCGTCGACGACAGGGCACCTCGCCGCCAGGGCGGCCGCCAGAGCGCGATCGGCCACGGCGACGACCGACGGCCTGTCCGCCCCGGTCCCCGCCAGCTCGAGGACCTCCTCGCAGGCAGACGAGGCGTCTGCCACGAGACGGACCTCCACCCGGTCGCCAAGCTGTGTCCGCCCGGCGGTCGCCCGAGCCGGCCGTCCCGACCCCGGTTCGAGCGGCCTGGCCTGCTCGAGCACGCGCTCGAACAGGAGAGAGCACTCGAGCGAGCTGCGGCCGGCAAGCAGGACCGCCGACGCGCCGGTGGCGGCACAGGCGCCGAGGGCCGAGGCGACCTCGTCGTGGAGCATCCTCCCGGCATCTGCCAGCACAAGTCGATCTCCGGTCACAAGCGACCCGGCCAGCTCGGAGACCCTCGCCACCGGGAACGTCTCGATGCCGGTGGCCGACTCGAATCCCCTGGCGGCCCGGCCCCCGGGGGCGAGCGCCACGACCCGCCCTGCCCCGCCGGCGAGGCGGGCGGCGGCATCGAGCGCCCCGAGACGCTGCCGTGGCCCGTAGCAGAGGAGCTCGGCGCCGGTCAGGCGCAGCTGCTCCGCGAATTGGGCGGCGGCGGCCCGGGCGGAGCGGAGGTGGGCTGGCGTGGTGAACCGCTCACCGACCTTGGCCACCGCCGCACTGGCGAGCACCTTGTCGACGTCGCCCGCGATCTGCTCGATGGGGGCGCCCCCACGGAGGCTCGAGGCGCGGGCGACGAGGAGCGCGTCCCGGTCGAAGGTGCCATCGACCCACCCGGCTCCGGTGAGCCATGAGAGGTCCCCCCGCGGGATCCGGCCGTCGGCGCCACCGTGTCCTTCGGCGCGCCCTCCGGCAGCCTCGGCGACCCGGCTGGCCGACAGCCCGAGCCGGTGGCCGCGTTCCAGCCATTCCTGGCGCAGCGCGTCGTAGGGTCGGGAGCGGTCCTTTGGTGGGCGGAGCGCTTCGGCGACCACCGTGTGGGCGGCGGGGCCGCGCAGGCCCTCCGCCCGGAGCGCCGCCTCGATGATCCGGCTCTGGCGCGAGAACTCCCGCACCGCAGCCCTCGAGACACCCACCACCTCGGCGTAGTCGCGGCGCACGGGACCGAACGCCACCCCACCTCGTGAGAGCTCCCAGCGCAGCTGTGCCTCGAACAGCGCCCGCAGCGGGCGCTGGGCGCGGTAGATCCTGCGGCCGTCGAGGGCACCCCACTGCCCGTCTGCCGCCTGCGCCAGGTTGGCGATCAGCACGTGGGCGTGAAGGTGCGGGTCGTTCGCCCTGCTCGTGCGATGGGGGAAGCAGGCCGCCACGACACCGTCGAGCGCGAGCGTCGAGACGACGCCAGCGCGGCGACGGCGCGTCCTCGCGATCTGCTCCTCGAGGTAGCCGATCGTGGCCTCGACGGCGGCCCGGTGGGCACTCTCGACACGTCGCGAGACCGCCGGATCTCCGAGCCCGCACAGCAGGCTGACCGACTTCGGAGCCGACAGGACGACATCGAAGCCAGCGACGGCACCGGTGCGGGCCGCCTGCCGGCGGAGGCGCTCACCGGTGCTCGGATGGCGACCGGTGCACACCGCCCGCACCTCGGAGGGGACCGGGGTGGCGATCAGCCCGAGCGCTTCGCAGCCTCGGCCGAGCCAGTACGGGTCCGGCTCGACGAGCCCTTCGGGCCGGTCGGTCGTCGAGCGGACGGTGCCGAAGTAATAGCGCTCGGCACCCTGGCGGACCTTGGCGATGCGCAGCATGCCGAAGCGTCCCCGCACGGCCTCACGCTCCACCTCTCCTCGCTCTCCCGGCCCGCCTACCGGGTGACGGCTCAGTCCGGGCGGTACCGGTGCAGTGCCCGCTCGGCGGCATGCCCGGGCACCTGCCTCAGCTCCGGCGGGGAGAGCACCTCGGTCCCCGGCCCGAGCCGGAGCAGCAGTCGTCCGAACCAGCCCTCGGCGTCGCCGACCAGGATGTCGGCGGCGAGGCGGCCGTCGGACAGCTGCTCGATCGGCGAGGCTGCGACCTGGTCCACCCCGAGCTCGGAGGCGGGCGGGAACGCGATGCGGGCCTTCACGGTGTTCGGGCCCCCGAGGAACGCGAAGGGGCCGGCGAGCGCCTCGTCGAGCGACTCGGGCGACTCGAAGGAGACGCCCGTGCCACGACAGCTCGTGACCCGGTCGACCTGGA
>JAJYGM010000184.1:0-4485 GCA_021785095.1 Actinomycetes bacterium | reverse complement strand
GCGGAGGTCACCGACGAGGTGGCAGAACCCGTCGAGGTACCAGCGACCCTCCCGCAGCACCACCTGATAGGGGTCGACCTGGCGGAGCGTCGCCTCGGTCGCGGAGCCAGAGAAGTACCCGATCTCCACCCGCTCGCGGAGATGGGCCGCCTCCTGCAGCTCGCGCAGGTGTGCGGGCTCGGGCACCTCCATCGAGAAGCGGGACTCGCCGAGCACCGACTCGAGCTTGGCGAGCGCCGAGCGCAGCGCACCCTCCTCGTCGGCCCCGGCGACCTCGAGGAGTGCCTTGGCGGCCGCCGCCAGGGCAAAGCCCTCCTCTGGGCTGAGGCGGCGGGGCCGGGCGAGGTGGCCGAGGCCGAAGGCCGACACCCTGTCCCCTTCGACGATGAGCTCGATCAGCTGGTCGGGGGTGTAGGGCGGCACGCCGCAGCAGGCCGCCAGCTCGAGGTCGTGGACGAGCTCCTCCTCGCTCATCTCGAAGCGCCGGGCGAGGTCGCCGATCTCGGCCTCCTGCACTCGGGCGAGGTGGACGAGCACGGCGAGCAACCGGCGTAGGCGCGCACCGGCGACGGGCACCGCCGAGGCGCCGGCGAGGCGCCGGCGCGTGCCACCGGCCTCGCCGGAGCTGGTGCTCGTCACCTGCGGGGGCTCCCCGCCGGGCGCCGTCGGCCCGCCCGCCATGGCCGAGAGCCGGGCGACGACCGCTTCTCTCAACGGTGCCGGCGCCCTCACGACGGCTGCGTCCCCGAGTCCGGCCGCCCAGGAGACGAAGGCGTCCTCGTCGCCGACGGCAAGGTGGAGAACGACGCCGCCCTCGTCAGTCCAGCGGGCGACGGCGGATCCGGGGACGAGCGACGCCACCTGCCGGGCGAGGCGGGGGTCGATCTCGACCTCGGCCATGGGATGGGCATCCACCGGGTCGCCACCGAAGGGAAGGAGGTTGATCTCCGCTCCGAGGTCGAAGTCCGGCGGCGGCTCGAAGCCACCCGGCTCGCCGAGCACCGGCTCGCTCTCGAAGCGGTCGACCCGGAAGGTGCGCATGGCGCCTCCCTCGCCGCTCGTGCGGTCGCGGGCGACGAGGTACCAGGCGGCCTGGCGGAAGGTGAGCCCGTACGGCTCGACCTCGCGCCCACGGCCGTGGTAGCCAAAGCTCAGCGTGGCGGCCCGCCTCAGCGCCTCGTGCACGGCTCCGAGCGCCGGCACCGAGGGCAGGACGGCGATCGGCGCGTCGAGGCGCGTGCCGAGCCCGTGGCCGAGGGTGGACAGGGCGTCCTTCCCGGCGCTGCCACCGAGCTTCACGGCTGCCACGGCGAAGGCGAGGGCCGTGGCCTCGGTGTCGTCGAGGCCGAGCTCGGGGAGGTAGTAGTCCTCGGGCCGGACGAGGTAGCCGATCTGCTCCTCGGCCTCGATGGGCGCCGTCGCCACCGGCACGCCGAGCTCGCGAAGCGCCCGCTTGTCCCGTTCGAAGGCCTGGCGGGCCGTCTCCTTGCCCTCCGGGTAGCCCTGCACCTTCTCGCGGATCTCGCGCAGCGACAGCGGCCGCTCGGTGTCGAGCAGCACGAGCATCAAGTTGGTGAGCCGCTCGAGGCGGTCGTGACGCGGGGGCGGGGGCACGAGGCGATGGTACGCGGGCCGCGCCGGGACTTGTGGCGGGCTCAGGCCCCGAAGGGTGCCTCCTGCACGCGGGCGACCGCCCCCTCGTCACCATCGAGCTGCACCCTGGCGACGCGGCCCCGCCCGAACAGGTAGAGGACGAGCTCCTGGGGGCCGGCCGTCATCGTGACGAGCGGTTCGCCCGAGCGGGCGGTCACCGAGCCGAAGCCGGGCGCCACGAGCACGAGGCCGGCCCCCCGCAGCTTGCGGGCGAGGAGCCGGGCGCCACGGCGCAGCGCTCTCCACAAGGCGGCGTCGAGGGCGGCGTCCTCTCTCGGCTCGGCGGCCGTCGGCCCTGCCCGGAGGACGTCCTCGTGGTGGACGAAGTACTCGACGGTGTTCATCTGCTCGTCGAGCGGCCGGACGAGTGCCGGCGGCCCCGAGGCGAGGCGCCGGATGAGCTCCTCGTAGCCGAGGGAGCGCTTCGCCTCGTCCATCGCCGACTGCGTCGTGGCCTTCAGCTGGGGAACGAGGATGCCGGCGGCGGCGACCGGCCGGCGCTCGCGGATGTACAGGTGGGCCGCCAGGTCGGCGGTCGTCCAGCCCTCGCAGAGCGTCGGAGCGAGCGGCCCGCGCTGGTCGAGCAGGCTGCACAGGGCGGCCCGCTCCGACTGGGCGATGGAAGATGGCGTGGGCGGCATGGTCGTCCCTTCTCGCAGGCGGCCCTGTTGGACGAGCGGGCGCCGTCTCACCGTAGCGGTGCCGTCGGCGCGATAGACCTTGCCTCCATGGCTGAACCACAGATCCTCGCCACGAGCGGCGGGATGGTGCCGAGCGGGCGCGGTCAGTTCCAGTGGCGCTTCGGGGGGCTGCTCCGCTACGCGCTCGAGCTCTCCGGCGCCGATCGGCCGAAGCTCTGCTTCCTCAACACCGCCACCGGCGACGACGACGCCCGGCTCCTCGCCTGTTACGGGGCGGCCGCCGGCGAACCGGTCGAGGCGAGCCATGTGGCGCTCTTCCCCATGCCGAACGTCGAGGACCTCCGGGCCCACCTGCTCGCCCAGGACGTGATCTGGGTTGGCGGCGGCTCGGTGGCCAACCTGCTCGCCCTCTGGCGGGTCCACGGGCTCGACGCCGTCCTCGGGGAGGCCTTCGAGCGCGGCGTCGTGCTTGCCGGCGTGAGTGCCGGCTCGCTGTGCTGGCACACCGGCGGCACGACGGACTCCTTCGGGCCGGAGCTCAGCCCCGTGACGAACGGCCTCGGCCTCGTCCCCTACGGCAACGGCGTCCACTACGACTCCGAGCCACAACGCCGTCCCCTCCTCCAGCATCTCGTCGCCACGGGTGTGCTCCCGCGCTCGTACGCCACCGAGGACGGCGTCGGGCTGCACTACGTCGGCTCGGAGATGCGCGAGGCGGTCACCGAGCTGCCGGGTCGCCGCGCCTACCGGCTCGAGTCCGACGGCAACGGAGGGGTCGTCGAGACCGCGCTCTCGACCCGGCTGCTCGACTACTGAGCGCCGCCGTCCACCCGGCGCTCGTGGTCGAGAAGCCACTGCTTCAGCTCGAGTCCGCCGGCGTAGCCGACGAGCCGGCCGTTCGAACCGATGACGCGATGGCACGGGAGCACGATCGGAAGCGGGTTCCGCCCGTTCGCCGCCCCGACCGCCCGCACCGCGCTCGGGCGGCCGACCCGCGTCGCCTGGGCTGCGTAGGTGGAGGTTCTGGCGTACGGGATCTCGCCGAGGGCGAACCATGCCGCCCGTTGGAAGGCGGTCCCGGCAGGATCGAGCGCAAGCTCGAACTGCCGCCGCTCGCCGGCGAAGTACTCCCTCAGCTGATCCTCCGCCACCGCCAGCGCCGCCGGCCTCGCCTCGAGAGCCCGGTCGAGACGGGGGCGGGCCTCGGCCGCCAGACCGGGGAGCAGGACCTGGTGGAGCGCGGTCTCGGTCCCGACGAGCACCATCGTGCCGACCGGCGTCTCGAGCGTCCACCACAGGTCACGCTCCGCCAGAACCCCGACCGTCGTCATGCCACGTCCTCCTTGTCCTCGGGTCGGCCGGCTTCGAGCGAGGCGGCCCAGAGATGCTGCACGCCGTAGGCCCGGTACGGACGCCAGCGCTCCGCCAGCGCGAGCGACGACCGGGGATCGGCCCGTCGGCCGAGGCGCTCCAGCGCCCGGCGCACCCCGAGATCGCTCGGCAGGTAGGCGTCGGGGTCCGACAGCGCTCGCATGCGGATGTAGGCGACGGTCCAGGGCCCGATGCCCGGGATCGCGAGCAACCGGGCCGAGACGACCTCCCGGTCGGCTCCGGGTCGCAGATCCACCTCGCCACCCGCCACGGCCGCCGCCAGTGAGACGATCGCCCGCCCTCGTCCGGACGGGACGGCGAAGGCCGCCGGCGGCAGCTCTGCGATCGCCTCGGCAGAAGGGAAGAGCCGTACGGGACCGGTCTCGGCGCCAAAGCGCTCGGGAAGCGGCTCGCCGTGTGCCGCCGCCAGGCGGCCGGCGAGCGTCCTCGCGCCGGCGACGCTCACCTGCTGGCCGAGGAGCGCCCGCACAGCGAGCTCGCTGCCGTCGACGTGGCCGGGAACCCTGAGGCCTGCCAGGGCGACCACGCTCGAAGCGACAAGCGGGTCGGCCGACAGCACCTCGGCAACGGCTTCCGGATCTGCATCGGCGTCGAACAGGTGGCGGAGCCGGGCCATTGCCGTCGTCAGATCCCTCAGGTCCGACAGCTGGAGCCGGGCCGTGAGGAACGGCTCGTCTCCCCGGGGCGCGAGGACCTCGGCGACGGCCGGGCCGTGTGGCAAGGCGAGCGATCGCCGGTAGCGCGAGGAGTCTCCGGCTTCCACCCCGGGCACCGCCCGTCTCGCGAGGAACGAGAACAG
>JAJYGM010000408.1:2964-9817 GCA_021785095.1 Actinomycetes bacterium | reverse complement strand
GAGCCTGTCCCTGCGGGCGTACCGGAGCACTGAACCGGAGCACTGAACCGGAGCACTGGATCTTCTCGGGAGGCGGGCGTGCACAAGAACGCACTGGCGGTGCAGGAGGCGCTGCGGCGCGCAGGATCGGTCGCGGAGGTCGTCGAGCTGCCCGGCTCGACGCGGACCTCGGCCGAGGCGGCCGCGGCCATCGGCGTGGCGGTCGGCCGGATCGCGAAGTCGCTCGTGTTCATGGTCGACGGCGAGCCGGTGGTGGCGGTGCTCTCAGGGGCGGACCGGCTGGACGTCGAGAAGCTGCGGCGGTTGCGCGGCGCGACGCGCGTCGAGCGTCCGGACGCCGAGGGGGTCCGGTCCGCGACGGGCTTTCCGATCGGCGGGGTGAGTCCCGTCGGCCACGACGCTCCCGTGATGGTGGACCGTGGGCTCGCGGCGTACGACGTCGTCTGGGCCGCCGCCGGCACTCCGAACGCCGTCTACCCGACGACCTTCGAGGAGCTCGTGGCCGTGTCGGGCGGTGACGCGTGCGACGTGCGCGTCGACCCCCCGGGCGCGCCGTCATCCGCGAGGGGCGCGTAGGTCCCGCGAAGGGCACGCAGGTCCGCCACCACGCGGCCGAACGCGGCCGCGAACGCGTCCAGGTCGTCGTCGGTCGTGGACCATCCGACCGAGAGGCGCAGGGAACGGCTTGGGTCCTCGCCCATCGCAGCGAGCACGGGGGAGGGCTCGAGCGACTCCGAGGCGCAGGCCGAGCCGGAGTGCACGGCGATCCCTGCGCGGTCGAGGGCGAGGAGCACCGGCTCCGCCTCGACGCCGCCGACTCCGAAGCAGACGATGTGAGGGACGCGGCCGGCGGCGTCTCCGATCTGCACCGTTCCCGGCTCTGCGAGCACCGTCGCGACGAGCCGTTCCGTCTGCGCCCGCGCAGCCGCGGACTCGGCTGAGAGCGCTCCGGACGCGAGCGCGGCGGCGGCCGCGCCGAAGCCGACGATGCCGCACACGTTCTCCATGCCGGCGCGGCGCGCACGCTCCTGCTGCCCGCCGACGAGGAGCGGCTCGATCCGAAGCCCGCGCCGCAGCACCAGCGCGCCAACGCCCGGCGGACCGCCGAGCTTGTGGGCGCTCACCGACACGAAGTCCGGACCGTCCTCCAAGTCGAGCTCGACGTGGCCGCACGCCGAGGCGGCGTCGACGTGGACCGGGACTCCCGCCCGCCGGCAGACCTCGAGCACCTCCGCGACGGGCTGCACCGTGCCGACCTCGTGGTTGGCCGACTGGCAGTGCACCAGCGACGCGGCGCGGCCCGTCCGCCGGAGCGCGGCACCGACGCCCTCGGGGTCGATGCGGCCGGCACCGTCGACCGGAAGATCGACGACCGGGCCGAGGCGCGCCGAGGAGTCACGGACGCAAGAGTGCTCGACGCCGGCGCACAGGACCGCGCCACCTGGGTGCTCCCACGAGGCGCCCCACACCGCGGCGTGGACGGCCTCGGTCGCGCCGGAAGTGAACACCACCTGGCGGGGGCGGACGCCGAGGAGCTCTGCCACCTGGGCTCGCGCGACCTCGACGGCCTCCCGAACGGTCCGGCCCTCTTCGTGCACCCTCCCGGGGTCGCCTGCAGGGGACACGAGCCATTCGCGCATCGCCGCGACCGCCTCCGGGCGCAGCGGTGACGTGGAAGCGTGGTCCAGGTAGTGGCGTCGCACGCGCCCGGAGCGGCCGATCCGCCGCCTCAGGCGTGCGCCGCGCAGGTGTCGTCGCCGCGCGCCCTCGAGGAGAGCACGACCGGCGTCGGCCCCTCCCCGCAGAGCCCGGCCAGGAGACCTTTCACCATGCCGCGGTCGACGGCGCAGAGCACGGGGTGGCTCGCGGCGGCGTTGCCGAACGGGCACTGCTCGGCGACGACCGAGGTCCCCTCGCCTTCGTCCTCGGCGTGCGCGGCGAAGCCGTGGGCGGTCAGCATCTCCGCGATCACGCGCATCGCATTGCGCACGGAGCGCTGGCCCTCGCCCGGCCCCATCTCGGTGGCGAGCATGCGGCCGTAGGACTCGCCGACCTCGACGGCCGTCTGCTCGGCCATCTCGGGTCCGAGGAGGTCGAGGGCCTTGCCGAGGAGCCTGACCAGCAGGTCGTCGCGCCGGGTCAAAAGCTCCACGGAATCGTCGCCGGCGACCGAGAAGAACCGCTTCGAGGGCCTGCCGGCCCCCTGCGGCCGCCGATCCATCTCGACGCGCAGGTACCCTCCCGCGACGAGCCGGTCCAGGTGGTGGCGGGCGACGTTGGGATGAAGCGAGAAGACCGCCGCGACCTCGGTGGCGGTCATCCCGGGGGACGAGCGGACGCGCAGGAAGATGTCCCGTCGCGTCGGGTCGCCGAAGGCGGCGGTGACCGCCGTGACGTGCGACGCGAACCGGGCGTCCTCCGCCCCTGCCAGCTCGCGAGCCGGCCCCGCTGCACGGTCTGCGGCCGTCTGCACGGTCGGTAGTCTACCGACGGGCGCCCGGCCCCGGCCGTGGAGCCGGATTGGCCCGGATCAGGACTGAGAACGGCTGAGGGAGG
This sequence comes from Actinomycetes bacterium, assembly GCA_021785095.1. The sequence goes on along the minus strand of JAJYGM010000408.1, from coordinate 7,261 downwards.
CCATGGCGGTCGACGAGAGGTCCATCGAGCGGGCGGTCGCTGCGGTGGTCGACTGGGAGCTCGACCTGCCGCTCGGAGAGGCGGGCATGGTGCGCGCCGTCGGTCGTCGACGCCACGGGGTGGAGATCGTGCTCGCGCTGCCGGTCGCCTCCTGGCCGGGGGCGGACGACTTGCGGCGCCGGGTCGCTCTGGCGGCGGCGACGGTCCCGGGGGTGCGCGAGGCCGTGGTCGAGGTCGAGGTGATGGACGACGAGGGCCGCGAAGATCTGCGGTCCCGGCTGCGGGCGAGGATGGAGGGCGCCGGGGATCCGGCCTCCGACGGTGCCGGCGCGCACGACGGCGGTGACGACGGTGCCGGCGCGACAGGGCACGCGGGCCACGGCCACGGTGGCCACGGCCACGGCGGCCACGGCCACGGCCCGGAAGGTCGGCCTGCCCCGTCTTTTCTCCGGCCCGGGTCGAAGACGAGGGTCGTCGGGATCTCGTCGGGGAAGGGCGGCGTCGGCAAGTCCTCGGTCACGGTCAACCTCGCGATCGCACTGACGAAGGCGGGAAAGCGCGTGGGGATCCTCGACGCCGACGTCTACGGCTTCTCGGTCCCGAAGATGATCGGCGCCGACCACGAGCCGGTCGTGGTCGGCGACACGGTGATCCCCGCTTCCTGCCACGGCGTGCGGGTGCTCTCGATGGGGTTCTTCGTCCCGGACGACACGCCGGTGATCTGGCGCGGGCCCATGCTGCACAAGACGATCGAGCAGTTTCTCGGCGACGCCTACTGGGGCGCCCCCGACATGCTCCTCGTGGACATGCCCCCGGGCACCGGGGACGTCACCCTCTCGCTCGCCCAGTACATGACGCGCGCGGAGATGCTGGTCGTCACGACGCCGCAAGCGGCGGCCCAACGCGTCGCCCAGCGCTCCGCGTTCGCCGCGCGGAAGCTGAAGCTCTCGGTCCGTGGCGTGGTCGAGAACATGAGCTGGTTCAGGGGCGACGACGGCACCCGCTACGAGCTGTTCGGCCGCGGCGGCGGCCAGGCGCTCGCCGACGACCTCGGCGTCCCGCTCCTCGGCCAGGTCCCGCTCGTTCCCGCTCTTCGGGAGGGAGGGGACGAGGGGGTGCCGGTCGCGTTGGCAGACCCGGAGGGAGAGGCGGCGGCCGCGTTCGACGCGCTCGCCGCGGCGCTGGTCGCGATGGGCCCCGCGCGGGTGTACCGGCGCGAGCTCAGCGTCCGCGAGGCCCGCGGTCGATCCGAGCCCGGCACCTGAGAAGGGGCCCCGGGGCTCCGCGACCGGACCGGTGCCGGGCCCTCCGTCTCGTGACGTGTCGCAGTCTTCGTCAGCGGGAGGAAGGGCGGGAGGAAGGGCGAAGCGGCGGCGAGGAACGCGGCTACGGTCTTGGCCCATGACCGAGCGCTCCACGCCTCCGTTCCGCGCCGACCATGTCGGCAGCCTGCTGCGACCTCCGGAGCTGCTCGACGCGCGCCGCGCCTACGCCGCGGGCACCCTCGACGCCGGCGCCCTGAAGGAGGCCGAAGACGTGGCGATCCGCCGCGCCGTCGCCATGCAAGAGGAGCTCGGGCTGCGCGTCGCGACCGACGGCGAGCTGCGCCGCACGTCCTGGCACATGGACTTCATCTACCAGCTCGGCGGGATCGCAAGGGGAGACGAGGAGCTCCAGGTGGCGTTCAAGGACGCGTCGGGGACGACCTTCTTCACGTCCGCGGCCCTGCGCGTGAACGGCAAGGTCCGCCTGGAGCGCACGATCTTCGCCGAGGACTTCTCGTTCCTGCGGTCCGTCACGACCTCCGCGGTTCCGAAGCTGACGATCCCGTCTCCGAGCATGGTGCACTACCGCGGCGGCGCGGCCGCGATCGACCCGGCCGTCTACCCCGACGTGGAGGAGTTCTGGGCGGACCTGAGCGCCGCCTACGCCGAGGAGATCCGGCGCCTCGGGGAGCTCGGCTGCACGTACCTCCAGCTCGACGACACCTCGCTCGCCTACCTGAACGACCCCGCGCAGCGCGAGATGCTCTCCCGGCGCGGCGACGACGCCGACCACCAGCACCTCAGGTACATCAGGCAGCTGAACGCCGCGCTGGCGACGAAGCCGGCCACGATGGCGGTGACGACGCACGCTTGCCGCGGCAACTTCCAGTCGCACTGGGCGGCCGAGGGCGGTTACGACTTCGTCGCGGAGGCGCTCTTCAACGAACTGAACGTGGACGGATTCTTCCTCGAGTACGACGACGCCCGCTCCGGAGATTTCAAGCCGTTGCGGTTCGTGCCGCAAGGAAAAGTGGTCGTGCTGGGCCTGGTCACGACGAAGCGGGGCGAGCTCGAGACCAAGGACGACCTGAAGCGGCGCATCGACGAGGCGAGCGCCTACATCCCGCTCGACCAGCTCTGCCTCTCCCCGCAGTGCGGCTTCTCCTCGACGGTCGAGGGGAACCGGATCACCCTCGACGAGGAGATCGCGAAGCTCCGGCTCGTCGTCGAGACGGCCGCCGAGGTGTGGGGCTGAGAGCGGGCCCGCGGCCCGTCACCTCGGGCTTGGCGGTCTGATCATCGATTTCCCCCGCTGGCAGTCGAGCTGCCCGAGGCGGTGACGCGGGTGGCTGCGACGGTGCCGTTCTTGTTGGTGCCGAGGACCGTGACACTGTCGCCTGGGTGGAGCTTCGTGACCGACGAGGCGGAGCTGACGGTGATCGCGGTCCCCGCGCTCGTGTCGATCCTGACCGATGACGCCGTGGACGGCGAGGTCGAGGATCCACCCAGGAGCGACCGCCTGCCCGGGCTCGACCCGCCACCCGGGAGCGACCGGCTGCCCGAGCTCGACGAGGCCGGTTGAGGATCCAGTTCGCGTAGTAACACGGCCTGGCGGCCGTTCGCACCCGTATTCCCTGGTCAGCTCTACCTTTTCGCCCATCCTCTGCCTACGTGCCGCGGAACTCCGGCCGGAGCGCGATCGCCGACGACGCGCGAAGAAGGCCGCCGTGTCGCCCGAACGCGACCTACCCGTCGATGCCGCGGGGGAGCTTGGCGGGGTCCCAGTCCAAGTGCGCGACCGCCTGGCGGAACGCGTACCGGTCCGTCATTCCGGCGACGTACCCGACGGCGGCCTCGACAGCGTCGGGCTCGCCGGCGACGAGGCCGCCCGCGTCGCGCACCGAAGGGATCGCGTTCGGCCGCTCCGTGTAGTGCTCGACGAGCGCCCGCAGCACGGAGACGACGGCGCGCGCCTGCGCCACAGACGCCTCCCGCAGGTAGACGTGCTCGTAATTGCAGGCGCGGAAGGCCGCGAGCGCGTCTGCCGCCGCTGCGTCCATCCCGACCCGGCCCGTCTCGAGGATGGTCGAGACCAGAGCCTCGATGAACGCGCCAAGCTGCCCGCTCTTCCGGATTCCGCAGCGCTCCTGCACGATGTCGGGGAGCATCGCGTCCGAGACGATCGCCGCGAGCACCGCGTCCTCCCAGTCATGGCAGACGTAGGCGATGCGGTCGGCCCAGCTGACCACCTCGCCCTCCACGCTGGCGGGCGCGGGTCGCGACCAGCTGTGGTTCCGGATGCCGTCCGAGGTCTCGGCGCAGAGATTCAGGGCGGACAGGGAGACGTCCGCCCCGAAGGGCGCGTGGTCGAACCCGCCGGGAAGGAACGGATCGAGGGCCTCCTCGGAAGCGTGGCCCCCGGGGCCGTGGCCGCAGTCGTGCCCGAGCGCGATCGCCTCGGCCAGCGCAACGTTCAACCTGCAGGCGCGAGCGACGCTGACGGCGACCTGCGCCACTTCGAGGGCGTGAGTGAGACGGGTGCGCTGGTGGTCCTCCGGGAAGACGAACACCTGGGTCTTCCCGGCGAGCCGGCGAAAGGCGGTCGAGTGGAGGATCCGGTCGCGGTCCCGCTCGAAGCAGGTCCTCCAGGCGTCGGGCTCTTCTGCTCGGGCCCGACGGCCAGAGCCCGTGCTCCGCGCGGCGCCGGGCGCAAGGGTGACAGCCTCGAGCTCCTCCCGGGACTCGCGCCGCGCGCCGGAGGCGCCTGGGGGCCCGACGGGCGGCACGACGTCTGCGGCGTCTGCGTGCGCGAACCGCGACCCTTCCGCCGAGAAGCCGAGCATCGTGGCAGCCCACCGCTCGTTGCGGTTCACGGTGAAGAGTCTGCCCCGCCGCTGTCTCGTGCCACCGACGAGGTGCCCTCGGCGCCGGGGCTGACGCGGTCCCTGACGGCCGGAGAACCCCGGACCAAACCCCCACCCACCCCCCCACCACCCCCCACCACACCCCCCACCAACCCCCACCCCCACCCC